>SDZE01000282.1 GCA_004173095.1 Bradyrhizobiaceae bacterium | reverse complement strand
AACAGCGTGCGGCCATAGCGCGACATGATGGAATCGAGCAGCGAGAAATCCGACGCATAAGCCAGCGCGCACATATGCAACGCCTGATCGTCGGGCAGTTTGGCGGCGGTGCGAATCCAGAAATTGATGCGGCCATCGGGAATCTTCTCGCCGGCATAGCGCTGGAATTCCACGGGACGCAGCTCGATCGGACGATCGCTCTCGTAATAGCGGCGAATGTAATCCGGCATCTTCTCGATGATCGGATCCTTCGCCAGTTCCTCGGCCGACAACCGGTCCGGCGGCGGCACGTCGGGCATTGGATCGAAATGGTTGAACGAGTCCTCCTCCTCGGCATGGAACGACACCATCATCGAAAAAATGGCCTGGCCATGCTGGATCGCCGTGACGCGGCGGGTGGAGTAGCTCTTGCCGTCGCGCAGGCGCTCGACCTCATAAATGATCGGGATCTGCGGATCGCCGGGCAGGATGAAATAGCAATGCAGCGAATGCGGCATCCGGCCTTCCACCGTGCGGACCGAGGCCACCAGGGCCTGGCCGATGACCTGACCGCCGAAGACCCGCTGCCAGCGTGTCTTCGGGCTGCGACCGCGGAACATGTTCACCTCGAGGGTCTCGAGATCGAGGATGTCGATCAGATCGATCAGGCTCTTGGACATGGTCTGGTCCTTCGTGAATTCGGGCAGGGGCGGTGGAGCGCCAAGGCCGATTGATCCAGCTCCTGGTTCCGCGGCCTTGTTTCGCATCCTGTTTCGCCCAGCTATAAGCGCGTGGCAACAGCGGGATCGGGTATCATGGCGGCACGACAGGGCCAAAAAGGAATCGTCATCGGCGGCGGCGCGTTTGCCGGGCTCGCGCTGGCTCTGGCGCTGCGCCAGGGGCTGGGACCGGATGTGCCGGTGATCGTTGCCGATCCCGCGCTGGCGACCCGGCCGAGCAAGGATCCACGCGCCACCGCCATCGTCGCCGCCTGCCGCCGGTTGTTCACCACGCTCGGGGTTTGGGACGCGGTGGCTGCGGAGGCGCAGCCGATCCTCGATATGGTGGTGACCGATTCCAAGGTCGATGACGTCACACGGCCGACTTTTCTCACCTTCGCAGGCGAGGTCGAGCCGGGCCAACCATTTGCCCATATGGTCGAGAACCGCCGTCTGATCGATGAACTGGTTCAACGCTGCGAGGCGGCGGGCGTCGATCTGCGTCCGACACCGGTGAGCGGGTTCGACGCGCGACCCGATGGTGTCAGCGTCACGCTCGGCGATGGCAGCGTGATCGAAGCTGGCCTGCTGGTGGCGGCCGACGGCGCGCGGTCGAAGCTGCGCGAGCGGGCGGGCATCGCGACTCATGGCTGGGATTACGACCAGGCCGGTATCGTCGTGACCGTCGGTCATGAGCGCGATCATGAAGGCCGCGCGGAAGAACACTTCCTGCCGGCGGGGCCGTTCGCGATCCTGCCGCTCAAGGGGCATCGCTCGTCGCTGGTATGGACGGAGAAGCGCCGCGAGGCCGATCGCATCGTCGCTTTGCCGGACGAGGAATTCCATGCGGAACTGGAGCGGCGCTTCGGCCTGCATCTCGGCGAGATCAAAGCCCTCGACAAGCCGCGCGCGTTTCCGCTCGGCTATTTCGTCGCGCGCTCGTTCATCGGCGAGCGTCTGGCGCTGATCGGCGACGCTGCCCATGTGATCCATCCGATCGCAGGGCAGGGGCTTAATCTGGGCCTGAAGGACGTGGCCGCGCTGGCCGAGAGCGTTGTCGATGCCGCGCGGCTGGGGATCGATTTCGGCCAGGCCGATGTACTGGAGCGCTATCAGCGCTGGCGCCGCTTCGACACCATGAGCATGGGTGTCGCCACCAATGTGCTGAACCTGCTGTTCTCGAACGACCTGCCCTTCGTACGCGGCATTCGCGACATCGGCCTGGGCATCGTCGATCGCCTGCCGCCATTGAAAGGCGCCTTCATCAAGCAGGCGGCGGGATTGTCGGGCGAAGTGCCAAGATTGCTGAAGGGCGAGGCGATCTAAACCGACATCGTCTCTAAACCGACATCGTCATTGCGAGGAGCGTAGCGAAGCAATCCAGTCTTCGCTTGTGGCTTTCTGGATTGCTTCGCTACGCACGCAATGACGGCTTTAATCGATCTTCCTGGCTTCTTCCGGCAGCATGATCGGGATGCCGTCGCGGATCGGATAGGCCAGTTTGGCCTGGCGCGAGATCAGCTCCCGACGGGTGGCGTCGAATTCGAGCTGGCCCTTGGTCACCGGGCACACCAGGATTTCCAGCAGCTTGGGATCGGTGCCGTCTGGCTGTTCGGTCGGGGTATTCATGTCGGGCTCCGGTTACTGCAGCGGGGGATCGCCACTGGTGCGCTTCTTGGCGAGATCCATCTCGGTGATGGCGATCAGGATTTCAGCGCGGGTCTTCAGGTCCGGCGCTTCCAGCATCGCCTGCTTCTCCGGCGGACCATAAGGCGACATCATCGCCAGTGCGTTCACCAGCGCCTCGTTCGGCGCCTTGCGGATGCCGTCCCAATCGACCTTGAGATTATTGACCTTGAGGAAATCGCCGAGCGCAGCCAGCAACGCGGCGCGATCGACGTCATCCTCGCCTTTGCGCGCGGTGAAATCATCGAGGAACGGGAAGTAGTCGACCTTGCACTGGCGGTACTGCGTCAGCACCGACAATTCCTCGACCACCTCGAAACGAGAGACGCCGGTGAGTTCGAGAATGTAACGGCCATCGCCGGACTCGGCGAACTGGGTGATGCGGCCGACACAGCCGACCTTGAACAACGCCGGTGTTTCCTCGTCCGGCGAATGCAGCGCGTCCGGCTGGATCATGCCGATCAAGCGATGGCCGTCGCGAAACGCATCGTCGATCATTTCCAGATAGCGCTGCTCGAAGATGTTGAGCGGCATCTGGCCGCGCGGCAGCAGCAGCGCGCCCGGCAGCGGGAACACCGGAATCACCTCCGGCAATTCGGCAGGGCCGCGATAGTCGGCATTGATGGGCATGTCCGGCCTCGCTTGGTGAAAGAATGCCGATCAGGCGAACAGGATGGTCGAGAGACGGCGGCGACCGTCAACAGTCGCGTCGTCCATCGGGCCCCAGGCTTCGAAAAACTGCAGCAACTGCTTGCGAGCGCCGTCATCGTTCCATTTGCGGTCGCGCTTCACGATTTCAAGCAGGTGCGTGACCGCTTGTTCGCGCTGCCCGGCGGCGTTGAGCGCCACCGCGAGATCGAACCGGGCCTGATGGTCGAGCGGATCGGCGGCAACCTTGGCTTCGAGCTCGGTGACCGGGCCGAGCGCGCTGGCCTGTTCGATGAGGTCGATCTTGGCCTGCACGGCGGTCACGGCGGCATCCTCGCGCTTGGCGGCGGGGACGAGCTCGAGCGTCTGCTTGGCCTGCTCGATCGCGCCGGTCGCGACATAGCAGCCGGCGAGGCCGGCGATGGCAGCAATGTTGGTCGCGTCGGTGGCGATGATCTCGCCATAGATCGAGGCCGCGGTGGCCGGATCGCCCTCGGCGAGGATGCCCTCGGCTTCCTCCAGCAGTTCGGCGGTGGTCGGCTCGGCGCCGGGGCGGCCGGCGGTGAGCTTGTCGATGAAGGCGGTGATCTGGCTTTCCGGCACGGCGCCCATGAAACCATCGGCCGGGCGGCCATCGACGAACGCAATCACGGCCGGGATCGACTGGATGCCCATCTGGCCGGGCACCTCCGGGTTTTCGTCGATGTTCATCTTCACCAGCTTGACCCGGCCCTTGGCGGCGGTCACGGCCTTTTCGATGATCGGGGTCAACTGGCGGCACGGGCCGCACCACGGCGCCCAGAAGTCGATCAGCACGGGCTGGTGCTTCGATTCCTCGATCACGTCCTGCATGAAGCTGTGGGTGGTGGTGTCCTTGATGAGAGCGGTACCTGCCTGCGGCGCGGCGCCGCTTTGTTCCATGATGGTCACGTCAACCTCACCTGTATCGGAGAATTTCTGCGCGCTTCTAGCACGCCCGAAGCGCTTTAAATGGCGTCGGTGGCAGTAATTTGCAATCGGGCCGGACCGGCCGCATCGCCGCGCTGGGTGCGGTCGACCCGAAATCGCCCGTACCCGGCCTCAGATGGCGTCCGGGCGCGCCAAAACCGCTCAAAAAGTCCATCGACGGAACTTGGCATATTCCTTCGTCTTTCTGTTGCAATCGCCGCCGGCATTTGGCATATGTCCGCGCGTCGGCAACGAACCACCGTTGCTGTTCTCGGATGCGGGTGTAGCTCAGTGGTAGAGCACGACCTTGCCAAGGTCGGGGTCGAGGGTTCGAGCCCCTTCGCCCGCTCCAGATCTCCCGCTCCGGAAAACCACTTTATTATCGTTATTTTCGGCGCGAGCCGCCGGCGCCGCCGCCATGTGGCCGTATTGTCGCGCGTCAATCCATCTTGCTTGAAATCAGGCCGGGTTGCGCAGACAATCGCTCGCATACGGGTGTGAGACGAATATGCCGTCGACAACGGATTCCAATCTGGAGATCGCAAGGCGCGCCAACGACGAGGCGCGGGCGGATTTCGCGACCTGGCTGATGATGTCGAAGCTGAACAGCACCGACGCATTGCCGCAGGAAGCCCAGACTTTCTTTGCCGGCTATCTTGCCCTCGCCGCGCGTGGCAAACAGTCTGAGTCCGCGGCGGCCGAGACGACCATCAAGACCGTCTATCGCCATTACTATTCCCGCATGGGCGGCACCGGCACGGCGCCGGTCATCAAGCCGGTTCCGAAACCAAAGCTCATGTCCGACAACAATTCGAACAACCGTGACAACGTCACGCCTTTCCGCCGCATCAAGCCGGACACGCCGCCGCCGCGTGAAAAGAAGAAGATGCCGGTGGCACTGATCTTCATCGGCCTGATCGTACTTGCAGTGGCGTGGCGCTTTCTAAGCAAGGGTAGTTTGTAAGGTTACCTTGCCTACTCCCTTATCCTAAGGAGCGCGCAGAGCGCGCGTCTCGAAGGATAGATATGCACTTGAAGCCAAGCCATCTCGTGGTTCGAGACGGTGCTTCGCGCCTCCTCACCATATTGGCTCGTGCATTTAATTCATTCTTCGCATCGCAACTAACAAACCCACACGCCTGTCACACACGCGTGTTGTCGCATCGTTGCGCTTTCCACCTGCGACATTTGTGCTAGCATCGCTTCGTCTACTCCGATGAGCAGACCAATAAAGTTCGTCTCGAACGATCCATAAAACATAGCAGCTCCAGTTGTCCTTACAGGCAAACCTGCTGCACAGGGAGTGAACGCGATGAAATCGATGTCCGGTCGATCAGCCTCTGCGCGATCCGTTCTTGCGCGATTTGTTCTCGCATCCGCCTTCCTCGGCTGCGTTAGCGCCGTCAGCCTTGCCGGCGTGACGGATGCCAGCGCCCAGCAAAAACTCAAGAGCTACAAATCAGACACCAAGGATTTCTGGGCCAATCCGCCCGACGACTGGTTCCTCGGCGACGAGACCGAGGCGCAGAAAGGTCTCGCGCCGCCGTCCGGTCCGCCCACGGGCGCGTCGGACAAAGAACTCGCTGACATGATGAAGAAGATCAAGCTGCCGGCAGGCTTCAAGATCGAAGTCTATGCGTCCGGTGTGCTGGCCGCGCGGCAGATGGCGTGGGGCGACAACGGCACGCTGTTCGTTGGTTCGTTCGGTATCGGCAATGTTTATGCGATCACCGACAAGGGCGGCAAGAAGGAGGTCAAGACGGTCCTCAAGGGCATGAAGATGCCGACCGGCCTCGCCTTCAAGGATGGCGCGCTCTATGTCATCGATATCGACAAGCTGATCCGCTACGACAATGCGGAAGCCAATCTCGATAATCTTGGCCCGGGCAAGGTCGTCTATGACGACATGCCCTCTTATGCCGCGCATGGCTGGAAGTATCTCGCGCCGGACAAGGACGGCTGGTTCTACGTGCCGTTCGGGCCTCCCTTCAATATCGGCATTCCGCCGACCTCGCTGTCGCAGATCCGCCGGGTCGATCCGAAGACGGGCAATGCCGAGATCGTCGCACTCGGCGTGCGCAACTCGGTCGGCGGTGACGTCGATCCGCGCAGCGGCAAATACTGGTTCACCGAAAATGCGCGTGACTGGATCAGCGACGACATGCCGAGCGACAAGCTCAACATGATCTCGAAGCTGGGCGAGCATTTCGGTTATCCGCATTGCCATCAGGGCGACATGCCGGATCCGAAATTCGCCATGGGGCATAGCTGTTCGGAATTCACGCCGCCGGTGCTCAATCTCGGTGCCCATGTCGCGCCGCTCGGCATGAAGTTCTACACCGGCGACATGTTTCCGGCCGAATACAAGAACAACATCTTCATCGCCGAACACGGCTCCTGGAATCGGCACAAATATCAGGGCGCATTGATCAAGCGCGTGATCGTCGGCCCCGATGGCAAGAATGCCAAGCAGGAAGACTTCGCCACCGGCTGGATCGAAGGCGATCAGGGCTATCTCGGTCGTCCCGCCGATGTGGTGCTGGCCAAGGATGGTTCGCTGCTGATCGCGGACGATTGGGCCGGCGCCGTGTATCGGATCAGCTACGCCAAGTGACGTAGCCATGCCGTCATGTAGGGTGGGCAAATCGAAGCGTGCCCACCGTGACGGTTCGAGAAGATAACGGTGGGCACGGCGCTACGCGTCTTTGCCCACCCTACATGCTCGAACGAATCGTCAGGCCATTGGAATGCGCATGATTCGATACGCGTTGCTTCTCATCAGTGTTTTGTTGTTTGACCTGTCGTATGCCACCGCCGCCGATATCGCCGCCGGCAAGGAAAAGGCCGCACTCTGCAGCGCCTGCCACGGCGAGAATGGCATCTCGCAGATGGAGAACATCCCCTCCCTCGCGGCGCAGCCGGATCAGTTCATCCAGTGGCAGCTGATTTTCTTTCGTGCGGGCACGCGCAAGAACGAGCAGATGCAGCCGATCGTCGAACAGCTCGACAATAACGACATCCGCAATCTCGGCGCCTATTTCGCCTCACTGCCGCCGCCGGA
>SDZE01000096.1 GCA_004173095.1 Bradyrhizobiaceae bacterium | reverse complement strand
CGACGAGGGAAAAATTACCGTCCGGGCCGAAGCTCCAGGCTTTGCAGGCCAGCGGCCACGTTCAATCCCACCGATCCCTGCAGGCTCAGCGGCTGCAACGCGATCGAATTTTGCGATCCACCGACCAGCACGTTCGCACCGACGCCGACACCGACGGAGGCGCTGCTCTGGGCGCCGGCATAGTTGCCCGAGATGTCGCCGGGGCCGCTGTAGTTGACGGGCGCGAACACGGCCCAGGACAATGCCGTTTCCTCGGTGATGCCGAGATCGAGGCCGACTTTACGGATCGTCGCCACGTAAGGCTGATCGCGGCGCCCGGTGCCGGTCAGCACGCAGCCGAGATTTGTCACCGAACCGACCACGAAACCGACACTGGCACCGCCACGGCAGTTCAGAATGCCGAGTTGAACGCCCTGCTGCGATTGTGCGTGCGATGCGGTCAGGACAGTTGCGGCGGCAGCGCCGAGAAGAAGCCTGGACAAACGGGTCATCAGAAAGTCTCCGGGTGATAAACGGAAGCTGGATCGCGAGACTATCCATAGCCAATGGCGCTTCTCAATGACAGCGCTCGCATGCGCCATGCGGCGAGAAGCCGTCCAAGGCATCACAGCCTGCTTGCGACATGTAAAAGAAAAAGGGCCCGCTTGCGCAGGCCCTTTCTACTGATCGCTGCTGCAACCGCTTAGCGGCTGTAACGGCGCTGCTTCTTGGAGCGACCCATCGGGCCGGCCGGCTGCAGATCGAGCTGCACGATGCCGCTGGCAACGTTGAAGCCGGTCTGGCCCTGCACCGAGATCGGCTGCAGGCCGTAGGAGTTGTTCGGACCGCCGACGATGAAGTTACCGCCGAAACCGACGCCCACCGACGCATTGGTGCCGACGCCGCTATAGCTGCCGGCGAGACCGCCGCGCGGCACGCGGGTGGTCGGAGCGTAGATCGCCCACTGCACCGTGGTGTTTTCGGTGAAGCCGAGATCGAGGCCAAAACGGCGGAGGCTGGCGACGTAACCTTCGGCACGGCCACCGGCGCTCTGGAACACGCAGTTCAGCTGGGCGTTCGAGCCGAGCACATAACCGACGTTCTGGCCGCCACGGCACTCAAGCACGCCCACCTGGACGCGGCCTGGCTGCTGGGCATTCGCGGTCACAACCGACGCGGCGAGAGCCACTGCCGAAAGGCCGAACATCTTCGAAAGTCGCATAGTATTACTCCACTTTGGGTTTTGATCGCGCGGGGAACAAGAAGGAAGCGCCGTGTCGAAAACATGGCGCTTTCCGAATAAAGCCCCGAAACCGTCAAAAGTTTCAAAGCATTTATAGTTACCGGAGATTTCCACAGAATCGCTGGATGCGATTGCAGGCATCTTCAAGATCCGACGTCTTGGTGGCGTAGGAAATGCGGAATGCCGGGCCAAGGCCGAAGGCCGAGCCCTGCACCACCGCAACACCTTCGGTCTCCAAAAGCTCCGTCACGAAATCTTCGTCATTGGCAATGACCTTGCCGGATGGCGCAGTCTTGCCGATGGTGCCGGCGCAGGACGGATACACATAGAACGCACCCTCCGGACGCGGGCAGTCGATACCCGAGGCCTGGTTCAACATCGCCACGACCAGATCGCGGCGCTCCTTGAACACCGCATTGTTCTTCGCAATGAAATCCTGCGGACCATTCAGCGCCTCGACGGCCGCCCACTGCGCGATCGACGACGGGTTCGAGGTCGATTGCGACTGGATCGTCGACATAGCCTTGATCAGGTTCGCCGGGCCGCCGGCATAGCCGATGCGCCAGCCGGTCATGCAATAGGCTTTGGACACGCCATTCACCGTCAGCGTGCGATCATAGAGCTTCGGCTCGATCTGAGCGACGGTGGTGAACTCGAAATCGTCATAGACGAGGTGCTCATACATGTCGTCGGTCATCACCCAAACGTGAGGATGCTTCACGAGCACGTCGGTGAGTGCCTGCAACTCGGCCTTCTTGTAGGCCGCGCCCGTCGGGTTCGACGGCGAGCACAGAATGACCCACTTGGTCTTCGGGGTGATCGCTGCTTCCAGAGCGGAGGCCTGCAGCTTGAAACCGAATTCCGCGGTGCAGGTCACCGATACCGGGGTGCCGCCGGCGAGCGCCACCATTTCCGGATAGCTCACCCAATACGGCGCCGGGATGATGACTTCGTCACCGGGGTTCAGGGTCGCCATCAGTGCATTGTACAGCACCTGCTTGCCGCCGGTGCCGACGATGATCTGGTTCGGCTTGTAGCTAAGGCCGTTCTCGCGCTGAAACTTCGCGATGATCGCTTCCTTCAGCTCGGGGATGCCGTCCACGGCGGTGTACTTGGTCTTGCCAGCCTCGATGGCATGGATCGCCGCCAGCTTGATGTTGGCCGGCGTATCGAAGTCGGGCTCGCCCGAACCAAGGCCGATGACGTTGCGACCAGCGGCTTTCAGCGCACGCGCTTTATCCGTGACCGCGATCGTCGCGGACGGCTTCACGCGGTCGAGAGCGCTAGACAAGAACGACATCATCTTCTCCTTGGAAACAGCCGAAGACCCGCGGTCGGCGGCGACAAAATCACGATCCTGCTGGGATCGGCGCACCCTAGTGCCTGGCCCCCTGCATCGCAAGGTGGTTGACCCGCAAACGGAACTGGAAGCCATGCAATTTCAGGGAAATTTAAAGCGAGCGGCATAGGCTGCCGCGCAGCGGCAACCGGCGATTTTGAGTGAAAATGTCTGGCATTCGGCAGCAGATCGAGAGTGGCGCCTGGCTGACGGCCGAGCGTATCCGCGCCTATTGCCTGATCCTGCTGACGCTCGCGGTCGCATTGTCCGCCATCTGGCTGCTGCTCGCCGACGGCATCATCGACCGCAACGGCAAGCCGATCGGGACCGACTTTTCCAGCTTTTACGCCGCCGGGTCGCTGGTGAACGACGGCCGCGCCATCGAGGTCTATGACGCCGCGCGTCATTACGCCCGCCAACAGCAGGTGTTCGGCGAGCGCACACCCTATTACGCCTGGTTCTATCCGCCGAGCTTCCTGCTGATCGCTGCCCCGCTGGCGACGCTGCCTTACTGGCTGGCTTTGCTCATCTGGCAGGCCGGCAGCGGACTGCTCTATCTCGCCACCATGGCGGCCATCCTGCGCAAGGCCTCGCTCACGCCTGCCGGCCGCCGCATCGGCCTGCTCGCGGCCACGGCTTCCCCCGCGGTGTTCATCAATCTCGGCCATGGCCAGAACGGCTTCCTCACCGCGGGCCTGTTTGCCGGGGCCTTGCTCGCATTGCCGCACCGCACCGTGGTGGCCGGCGTGCTGTTCGGCCTGCTCGCCTACAAACCGCAATTTGCATTGGTCATCCCGCTGGCGCTGCTGGCGACGCGGCAATGGCGCGCCATGATCGCCGCCGCCGCCACTGTCGTCGGCATGATCGGTATCACCTCGGCGCTGTTCGGCATCGAGGCATGGACCGCCTTCCTCGCCGTCAGCGAAACGTCGCGCAAGCTGCTGCTTGAACAGGGCGAGGTCGGATTTGCCAAGCTGCAAAGCACATTTGCCGTGATGCGCATGTGGGGCGCCGGCATATCACTCGCTTACCTGGCGCAAGGCGTCGTCACGATCACGACCGTCGCCAGTGCGATATGGGCGTGGCGCCTATGCCCGGATTGGAATACGCGCGCCGCCATTCTGTTGATCGCGACCTTGCTGGCATCGCCGCATGTGCTCGATTACGACTTGATGCTGCTCGGGCCGGCCATTGCGTTCCTGGTGGCCGCCGCCACCTCGGGGCGCTTTTACGGCTACGAGATGACACTGCTGGCCTTTGCATGGGCGGTGCCGCTGCTGACTCGGCCTATGGCGGAAGCCACCGGCATTCCGCTTGGCCTGATCACGATGATCGCGCTCTATGCGATGGTGGTGAGGCGCGCCGTCCGCGATGGCCAAGCTGCACGCCATCACGTCGCACTCGCAACGGCGTGATATTCCACGCGCATCACCCTTCGCAGACTTGCTTTCCAGATCACGGGCTTTCCCGATGATTTTCGACTTTTTCCAGGATACGGACCTTGCGACCGGCTGCCTGCGGCATCATTGTGTAGCCGCACCGCGACGCTGAGATCGTCCTCCGCATCACCAGACAGATCGACCCGGCGAATGTACAAGCTCTATTCGATGCAACGCTCCGGCAACAGCTACAAGGTCCGCCTGGCGCTGGCGTTCATCGATGCGCCGTATCGCGCCATCGAAGTCGATATTCTCCGTGGCGAAAGCCGGACACCGGAATTCCTTGCCAAAAATCCGAGCGGACAAGTGCCGCTGCTGGAAGTCGCCGAAGGCCGCTACCTCGCCGAGTCCAATGCGATCCTGTGGTATGTCGCCATCGGCTCGTCACTGGCGCCGGAGTCGCGCATGGACCGCGCCGAGGCGATGCAGTGGATGTTCTTCGAACAGCATGCGCTGGAGCCCAATATCGGCGCCGCCTATTTCTGGCTGTGCCTCGTGCGGGGTGGTCGCGACCTGCAGACTCACGCGCTCGACGACTGGATGGAGCGTGGCTATGCCGCATTGCAGGTGATGGACAATCACCTCAAGTCCAACCAGTTCTTTGCCGCCAACCAACTCACCGTCGCCGACATCGCGCTGTATGCCTACACGCATGTCGCCGAGCAGTGTGATTTCGATCTGGCGAGCTTTCCGTCGATCCGCCGCTGGCTCAGCCATGTCGAGCAGCAGCCGGGCTTCGTCACCATGGACTGGCGCCCGATCTCGCTGGAATACGACAGCCTCGATACCGGCGCGGGCGCATAATCGCGCATTCGTGAGTAAAAAAGCCTAAATGCCATTATGCTGCCATAGTTGCCGCATTTCGCGCCGCAATCTCGCCTGCCCCTGCTGCGAATTTTAGTACGCGGATGATTCGTCCGTGATCTGAAGGATTTACGGCCATGATCCGGTCGCTTCGTGGGGTCGTAGGGTTCCAATTGCGCCCCGCGCCTGTCGCATCTGCCAAACTGACTCACGCCGTAGCGGCATCGCTGGCGGTCGCCTGTTTGTCGGTCTGCGTCATTCTGGCCCTGACCTTCCTGTCGATTCGCGGCGTGTCCGCAATGCCGCTCTGACGGTCGCACAAGACAAGATCGACGCAGCCAAACGTCTCACCGTCAACGACGTCTCCAATAATGGATTCCGCGTGATGAAGAGTGCCCGATGAAAAGGCCGGTGGTATGGGTCACGACCTCGCTGATGATTGCGATCGTGGTGACGACGACATTTCTGATCGCAACCACCAGCCGCGGCGAACCGACATCGTTCGATTCGTCGGCCGGCCGGCTGGAGGTGCAGACCGTCGCCTCGGGCCTGTCCTATCCATGGGCCGTGGCTTTCCTGCCGGAGGGCCGGCTGCTGGTCACCGAGCGACCGGGGCGCCTGCGTGTCGTCGCGCCGCACGGGCAACTGTCGCCTGCCGTCGAGGGCGTTCCCGCCGTGATGGCCACAGGTCAGGGCGGGCTGCTCGACGTCATCACCGACAACGGCTTCGCGCAAAACAACGCGATCTATTTTTGCTACTCGGAACGTGCGGGCAGCGGCGGGCGCACTGCCGTCGCGCGCGCCAGGCTGGTCGATGGCCCGGCGCCGCGGCTCGACGATGTGAAAGTGATCTTCCGTCAGGACGGACCGCTCTCCAGCGGCAATCACTACGGTTGCCGCATCGTCCAGGCCAGCGACAACAATCTCTTCGTTACGCTCGGCGAGCACTTCAGCGGCCGTGACGAGGCGCAGAACCTCGCCAATCATCTCGGCAAGATCGTCCGCATCACCACCGATGGTGGGACCCCGCCGGACAATCCGTTCGTCGGCCGCAGCGACGCCAAGCCGGAGATATGGAGCTATGGCCACCGTAACCCGCAATCGCTCGCCATCAATCCGGTCAGTAAGCAATTGTGGGAGATCGAGCACGGCCCCCGCGGCGGCGACGAAGTCAATATCATCCGTAAAGGGAGCAACTACGGCTGGCCGGTGATCGGCTTCGGCGTCGATTACTCCGGTGCCAAGATCCATGCCAGCACGTCGAAGCAAGGTATGGAGCAGCCGATCAAATATTGGGTGCCGTCGATCGCGCCGTCCGGCATGGCTTTCTACACCGGTGACGTCTTTCCGCGCTGGCGCGGCAGCCTGTTCACCGGCGCCCTCGCCGGCCAGTTCCTGGTGCGACTGCAATTGAACGGCAACGCCGTCGCGTCGGAGGAGCGTATCCTGCAAAATCTCAGTGAGCGTATCCGCGACGTCCGGCAGGGACCGGACGGCGCGCTGTGGCTGCTCACCGATAGCTCGGCCGGACGCCTGCTGCGCGTCACCCCAGCGGGTACGTAGGCCAACCGTCGATCGGCTAAGGGATGATCCGGGCGTCTTTCAAGCGCTTGAACAGATCGGTGAAACTGTCGTCCGTCGCCTGATAGTCGAGAAATCCCAGCTTGCGACTCTTGCTCATATCGGTGACGACCTCGATCGGGCGACCGAGATCCGCATCGGTATGCCAGGGCGATGCCAGCACTTTCAAATCGCGCTCGACCAAGTTGTATTTGCCTGCGATATCGGACCAGATTGACGCCGCGTCGGCGAGCTGCGTTTCCAGTGGAACGCCTTCGCCACCGAACGCCGCTGGCTTCACTCCAAACCAGTCGGCGATGCGCTGCCACATCCAGCTCCAGCGAAACACGTCGCCATTGACGATATTGAACGCCTGATTGCGCGCAGCCTCGGTCGTGGCTGCCCATGTCAGATGGCGCGCCAGCACCCGCGCATCGGTCATATCCGTGAGGCCATTCCACTCGTCTTCCTGCGCGTAATAGAAGTTCTCGACGTCGAGCCGGCCTTGCTCTTCGCGAAACGGCGTTGGCGGCATCGTGCCCTTGCCATAGGCTTCGAACGGCCCGAGATAATGTTTGAGGCCGGTCACCAGCGCCACATGCTGGACGGATGCACCCGGCGAAACCGCGTCGAGCACATTGCGCACCATGGTGCCGTTGACGCGGATGTTCTCCGCTTCGGTCGGCTGCCGCATCCATGTCGACAGGAACACGTGGCTGGGCCGGATCTTCGCCAGAGCCGTCTTCAACGCGGCGGGATCCAGAAGATCCGCTGACACCGGTTGCAATCCGTGGATATCTGTCGGTGGCCGCCTGGCCAGACCATGAACGTGCCATCCCTTTGCCAGCAGGTGATGCGCGAGATTGTTGCCAACGATACCGCTGGCGCCGACGATGAGCGCCGTATTGGCCATGAAGTGCCTCGTTCTATGATTGGTGTTTGTTGAGGGAGCGAAGCGCGTTCGCTTCCCGATGCTGTGCCGGCCTTTCAGCGAGGCGTGCACGCGCCCGTGCCAACCCACGTTCACCCGTCTGGTTCCGCGACAGAGGCCCTCATGGGTCAGGCAACTCGATCACATTTCAATCGCATTCGATGAAAATGTCGCCGAGGTCATCCACCTCGCTTTGATGATGGCAGCGAAAACCTGTGGGCACCGGCGTAACCCGTCTGCAATGTGAGTGCTTGTCCATCTGTACGAATACAGGTGCAGCCCGATGCCTTTCGATTGGCGCATGGTTTTCGACCCGGGAATTGAGACCGCCATCGTCGTGATCGCGGCCCTTGGCATCGCGCTGGCCGTTCACCTGTACCGCCAACACCGCATTACCCGGCAGCGCCTGTCAGAGCATTACGCCACCGCCGAGCGTCTGACGGCCGCGCTGGATCGCATCGACATCGGTATCGTGTTGCTCAATGCCGACACCCGCGCCGAATTCATCAACCGCGCCTTCCGCAACTATTTCATGCTGCCCGACGCCAAGGCTGACAGCAAGCCGCCGCTGATCGCGCTGATGTATCACGCGCGCGACACCGGCGCTTACGCATTCTCCGACGACGAGATCGACCATTTTATTGCCCGCCGTGTCGAGCAGATCCGCAGCGGCACTCCGGCCGAGGAAATCCTGCGCCTTGCCAGCGGCCGCGTGCTTCGCCTGAGCTGGGCGGTGCTGCCTGACGGTGGACGGATGCTCAGCTACACACCGGTGACCGATCTGATCCGTCACAGCGACAACATCGCCGATCGCGACGACTATCTCGCCATGCGCGGTGCCGACGTTTTCAGCAGCCGCCTGGCTCCGGCGGAATAATCCACAGATGACAGATGCGGCGCGTGAATGCTGTCATGGCGATGTCATCCCCGCCCGCTAGGCTTCATTGGCAGCCGGTCGCTTCCCCCGTCGCCGACCGGCCGTTCCACAGCGGTCTCCGTCAGTCGCCGCGCTGACCGGGACCGCTTTTTTTTGGTTTTTTGCAGCTTTGCCTGCAACAGCGCAGGTCGGTATAAGCGCCACATGGTCCGTCTTGTCGCTATTGCCTTTTCGATGCTTGCGATGATCGTGCTGCTGGCGCCGTTGCAGATCGTCAGCATCGCGTTCGGCTGGCGCTTGCAGCAATATATTCCGCATATCTTCCACAGCGTGCTCTGCGCGGTGATCGGCATTCGCATTCACGAGATCGGCGCACGCAGCAAGACGGCGCCATTGCTGATCCTCTCCAACCACGCCTCCTGGCTCGACATCCTCGTCATCGGTGCCCGCACGCCGGTGGTGTTCGTCGCCAAGAGCGAGATCGCCAAATGGCCGCTGTTCGGATGGTTGGCGAAGATGCAGCGCACGATCTTCGTCGAACGCGAGCGGCGCCAGACCACCGGCGCCACGGCCCGCGAAATCGGCGACCGCATGGTGTCGGGCGATGCCGTCGTGCTGTTCGCCGAAGGTACCTCCAGCGACGGCATCCGCGTGCTGCCGTTTCGCTCGGCGCTGGTCGGCTCGGTGCATCACGCGCTGGGTGAATCCAGCCATCATGACAAGGTCACAGTGCAACCGATGTCGCTGGCCTATGTGGGCTTTGGCGGCCTCCCGGTCGGCCGCGCGTTGAATGACCGGATCGCATGGTATGGCGATGTCGATCTGCTGCCGCATCTGATCGGCATCCTCACATCCGGTGCCATCGACGTGACGCTCACCTGGGGCGAGGCGGTGGCCTATGACATGTCGGCGGATCGCAAGCAGATCGCGCGCCACGCCGAGACTGCCGTACGCCGGATGACGACGACGGCGCTGCGTGCTGGCCCGCCGAAACAGACCATCCAGCCCGCAGCCGAGCCCATCGCCGAACCTGCCATCGCCTGAGCGCGACGCCCACGCGGCACGATGCGCCGGTGCTTGCAGCCGGTGGCATCGCGCGCAATAGTCCGCGACCTCGCTTCGTTGACAGGGCTCATTCATGGAAATCCGCAATCTCGGCCGCTCCGGCCTGCGCGTCTCGGCTGTCGGCCTCGGCTGCAACAATTTCGGCCAGCGCACCGATCTGGAGACATCGCGACAGGTCATCCACAAGGCCATCGATCTCGGCATCACGCTGTTCGACACCGCCGACATCTATGCCGGCATGGGCGGCTCGGAAACGGTGCTCGGTGAAGTCCTCGGCGCCCGCCGCAAGGACATCGTGCTGGCGACCAAATACGCCAAGCCGATGAGCACCGGCGGCACCAAGCAGGGCGCATCGCGGCGCTATATCATGAGTGCCGTGGAAGCCAGTCTGAAGCGGCTGAAGACCGACTGGATCGATCTCTATCAGCAGCACGACTTCGACGCCCATACGCCGATCGAGGAAACGCTGCGCGCGCTCGACGATCTCGTCCGCCAAGGCAAGATCCGCTATATCGGCAGCTCGAACTTTCCGGCCTGGCGGATCGCCGAAGCCGAATTCACCTCACGCCAGATGGGCGTGACGCCGTTCGTGTCGTGCCAGGACGAATACAGCCTCGTGGTTCGTGACATCGAGCGCGATCTGCTGCCGGCCGCACAGCAATACAATCTCGGCCTGCTACCGTTCTTTCCGCTCGCCAATGGCCTGCTCACCGGCAAATACAAACCCGGCACCGAACCGCCAGCCGACTCGCGTTTCGCCAAGGCGCCGGCCCTGCGCGATCGTTCGGCGACACCGCGCAACGAGGCGATCGCGAGCAAGCTCGACGCCTTCGCGCAGGAGCGCGGCCACACCTTGCTCGAGCTCGCTTTCTCCTGGCTCGCCGCACGGCCGCAAGTCTCCAGCGTCATCGCCGGCGCCACGCGCATCGAACAGATCGAGCAGAATGTGAAAGCCGCAAGCTGGAAGCTAAGCGCCGAGGACATGGCGGAGATCGACAAGATCACGCTGAAGAGTTGATCTCGCCGTTATGGCGCTTGGCGTTGTTCGGCCAGATCACCGAGTATGACTGGACCTGTAACCTGTAGGGTGGGCAAAGGC
>SDZE01000039.1 GCA_004173095.1 Bradyrhizobiaceae bacterium | reverse complement strand
TCGTCAACGAAGCGGCGGCCAGCGGCAGGCATATCCGCCCGGCCGGCGTGGATTTCAGCCAGGGCGACGTGCTGCTGCAGGCCGGCACCCTGCTCACGGATCGCGACCTCGCGCTGGCCGCGGGCATGAACCATCCGGCATTGCCGGTGCGTCGGCGCCCCGTCGTCGCCATGCTCGCCACCGGCGACGAACTGGTGCTCCCCGGCGAGAGCGCCGGCCCCGGCCAGATCGTGCTCTCCAACGGATTTGCCTTGCGCGCGCTGGCGCGTGCGGAAGGAGCCGATGTGATCGATCTCGGCATCGCCCGCGATACGCTGGAATCGACAACGGCGGCAATCCGGCGCGCCATCGATCTGAACGCCGAAGTCCTCATCACCACCGGCGGCGCCTCGGTGGGCGACCACGATCTCGTGCAGCAATCGCTGGTCGAGGCCGGCGTCGAGATGTCGTTCTGGAAAATTGCCATGCGGCCGGGCAAGCCGATGATGCACGGCCGCCGCGGCGCCATGCGGGTGATCGGCCTGCCCGGCAATCCGGTCTCGTCCTATGTCTGCGGGTTCCTGTTCATGGTGCCGCTGCTGCGCGCACTGGCGGGACGCACCGACATCCAGCACGCACACGAGCCGGCCCAGCTCGGCCGCGACCTGCCCGCCAACGACCATCGCGAGGATTACCTGCGCACACGCCTCGCATGGCGCGATGGAGCGCTGGTAGCAACGCCCGTTCTGAAACAGGACTCATCGCTGCTCGGCAATCTCGCCGCCGCGGAGGGTTTGCTGATACGCCCGCCGCATGCAGAGGCCGCCAAAGCCGGCGATCCCTGCGCCGTCATTCGCCTTCCGACTTAGCCGATTACCGCGAACCGTCGATATCCTCGGGCGTTGCCCGCAGGGACTGAGCTCATCAATAATCCCGCCTGCTCGCAGTCACCAAGTTGTCACGTAACGCGGCGACAGAGAGCACAGACAACAGATTCGGTGCCCGTTTATGGACTACTTCAAGCGTTTCAATTTCCTGTTCGCCATGCCGACCTTCGACGCCGATGATCTGGAAGGCGTTCGCCTCAATCAGATCGTCGAGGAAATCGAAAAATCGGGCTTCGAGGTGGTCAAGGCGCGCAAGCTCGAAGACGCCGCGATCGCGGTGCAGACCGATGCTGCGATCGGCTGCATGGTGGTCGACTGGGGCAAAAAGGGTCTGGAAGGCAAGACCGCCGCGCTGATCAACCTGATGCGCCGTCGCGGGCTGGACTTTCCGATCATGCTGCTGATCCGTCGCCAGCGTTTCGAGGACATTCCAGTCGAGGTGCTGGATTTCATCGACGGCTATATCTTCCTGTCCGAGGAAACCCCGCCCTTTATCGCCAAGAACCTGATCAGCCGCCTCAAGCAATATGCCGAGACGCTGAAGACACCATTTTTCGGTGCGCTGGTGGACTACGCCGAGGAAGGCAATCAGCTATGGACGTGCCCCGGCCACAATGGCGGCGTGTTCTACAGCCGCAGCCCGATCGGCCGGGTGTTCATGGAACATCTCGGCGAAGCCGTGTTCCGCGACGACCTCGACAATTCCGTGCTCGATCTCGGCGACCTGCTGACCCATGAGGGCCCCGCGCTGCAGGCGCAGAAGGAAGCCGCGCAAATCTTTGGCGCGGAAAAGACCTATTTCGTGCTCAACGGCACCTCGACCTCCAACAAGGTCGCATTGTCCGCGCTGGTCACCGACGGCGATCTCGTGCTGTTCGACCGCAACAACCACAAGGCCGCTCTGCACGGCGCCCTGATGATCGCCGGCGGCACGCCCATTTATGTGCCGACCGTGCGCAATCCGTGGGGCCTGATCGGCCCGATGGACTGGGACGCCTTCAGCGAAGAAGCGTTGCGTGAGCGCATCCGCAACAACCCGATGGTCACCGACAAGGATGCCTGGAAGCGCGAGCGCCCGTTCCGCGTGGCCGTCATCGAGCAGTGCACCTATGACGGCACCATCTATAGCGCCGAGATGATCATCGAACGCATCGGCCATCTCTGCGACTACATCCTGTTCGACGAGGCTTGGGCGGGCTTCATGAAATTCCATCCGCTCTATGCCGGCCGCTTCGCCATGGGCCTGAAGGATCTCGGCCCGGACTCGCCGGGCATCATCGCCACGCAGTCGACCCACAAGCAGCTGGCCAGCTTCTCGCAGGCGTCGCAGATCCACATGAAGGACCGCCACATCCGCGGCCAGAAGCGCCGCGTCGAGCACCGCCGCTTCAACGAAAGCTTCATGCAGCACGCCTCGACGTCGCCGTTCTATCCGCTGTTCGCGTCGCTCGACGTCGGCGCGCAGATGATGAAGGGCCGCTCCGGCGAAGTGCTGTGGGACGATACGATCCGTCTCGGCATCGAATTGCGCAAGAAGATGCGCGCCGTGCGTCGCGAATTCGAGGAGAAGGAGCCGCGGCCCGAACGCCGCTGGTTCTTCGAGCCGTTCGTGCCTGTGCGGGTCGAAATCCCCGACGTCGCGCAATCCGGCGCGGTCCATAGCGTTCCGTGGGAGAGCATCAGCACCGATCAGCTCGCCACCAATCCCGCGTTCTGGCAGCTGTCGCCCGACGCCAAATGGCATGGCTTTCCGGATATGCAGGACGGTTTTGCCATGACCGATCCGAACAAGCTGACGCTGCTGACGCCAGGCTTCGATCGCACCACCGGGGGCTATGCCGAACACGGCATCCCGGCCCCGGTCGTCGCGCAATATCTGCGTGAAAACCAGATCGTTCCCGAGAAGAACGACCTCAACTCGCTGCTCTTCCTGCTGACTCCCGGCGTCGAAGCCAGCAAGGCCGGCACGCTGGTGTCGGGTCTGGTCGCCTTCAAGCGTTTTCATGACGAGAACGCGCTGCTCGAAGACGTCATTCCCGAATTCGCGCGGCGCCGGCCTGCCCGTTATGCCGGCGTGCGGCTGCGCGATCTCTGCGGCGAGATGCACCGCTTCTTTCGTAACGCCGATGTCAGTGGCTTGCAGGCCAAGCAGTTCATGGACAAGCATCTGCCGGAGATCGCGATGTCGCCGCATGACGCCGCGCGATTGCTGGTGCGCAACGATGTCGATTATCTGCCGATCGACGAGATCGCGGGTCGCATCGCTACCACGCCCTTCGTCGTCTACCCGCCCGGCATCGCGACCATCGTGCCCGGCGAACGCCTCACGGAGCGCGCGCAGCCCATGATCGATTATCTCAAGATGTTCGAAACCTGCTTCAATACGTTTCCAGGCTTCGAGGTCGAGATCCAGGGCATCTACCGCAAGGTCGATGCAAGCGGCAGGATCCGGCTGCATACTTACGTGGTTTCCCAGGAACGGGATCCCGGCAAGTGAACACACAGGACACGACCGAAACCCCGATCATCATCCGGCCGTCACGCGACGGCGACGTCGATGCCATGCTGGTGATCTATCGCCGCCACATCCGCCAGGGCGTCGAGGAAGGCGTCGGCGACACTGATACCGTGCAGCCGGACGATCTGCGCGATCGCCGCAAGAACCTGAAAAACAAGCGCTTCCCGCATATCGTGGCGACACGCGGTGGCGAGGTCGTCGGCTACGCCTACGTGGTCCAGTTCCGCAAGCGGCCGGCCTATCGCTACGCCGTGAAGCACTCGATCTATGTGCATCACGAGCACACCGGCACCGGCATCGGTGCGAAGCTGTTGCGCGAACTGATCGACGTCTGTGCCGCGGCCGGCTTTCGTCAGATCATCGGATATATCGACGCCGACAACGCGGCCTCACTCGGCCTGCACGATCATTTCGGCTTCGCGCGCGTTGGCGTATTGCCGGGTGTCGCCTATCGGTCCGGGCGTTGGGCCGACACCGTGATGGTACAGCGCTCGCTCGCCGCCGGTGCAACGGCGCCACCGCCGCCGATCGCCCTGTCGGAACGGTTTATCTGACCTGTAGGGCGGGCAAAGCGCAGCGTGCCCACCAGTTTGATCTCGCAGATCCTTGGTGGGCACGCTTTGCTTTGCCCACCCTACAAGCCTCCCCACATCCCCTCCGCAAAAACGCATCCTTGAGGCGCAATTAGCCATTGCGGAACACATATGGAACAGATAGTGTCCGTTCATGATTTGTTTCGAGATTCCGTGGCTTCGTCAGTTTTAACGGTCCCGGTTTCTCGCCTGCCCTCGACCGGCGGCCTGACGGGCCGCTGTCATCGAGGTCCCTGAAACACACGCGGCGGCCGACACCGTCAACTGAGGATGGCTTCAGATGCTCACGCGCAAACAATATGAACTGCTCCGTTTCATCGATCAGCGGCTCAAGGAAGCGGGCGTTCCGCCGTCCTTCGACGAGATGAAGGATGCGCTTGATCTGCGCTCCAAGTCGGGCATTCATCGCCTCATCACAGCGCTTGAGGAGCGTGGCTTCATTCGCCGCCTGCCGAACCGCGCCCGCGCCATCGAAGTCATCAAGCTCCCCGAACTCAGCACCGCGGCTCCTGCCGGCGGCCGCCGTGGTTTCACCCCGAGCGTCATCGAGGGCACACTGGGCAAGAACCGCCCTGCTCAGGCGCCCGCCAGCGAGGACGATGGTGGCCGTACCATTTCGGTGCCTGTGATGGGACGGATCGCAGCCGGTACCCCCATCGAGGCGCTGCAGACTCGCAGCCATTCGATCAGCGTACCGCAGGACATGCTCGGCAATGGCGAACATTACGCGCTGGAAGTGCGCGGCGACTCCATGCAGGACGCCGGCATTTTGGATGGCGACATGGCGCTGATCCAGAAATCCGACAGCGCCGACACCGGCGACATCGTCGTCGCATTGATTGACGACGAGGAAGCCACCCTGAAGCGATTCCGTCGCCGCGGCGCCTCCATCGCACTGGAGCCGGCGAATGCGGCTTACGAAGTCCGTATCCTGCCGCCCAACCGCGTGCGGATCCAGGGCAAGCTTACTGGGCTCTATCGCCGCTATTGATATCGTCGCTATTGGTCGTCGGCTTGGAGATCCGTCTCCGCCGGTGTGGCATCGACCGGCCGGGCTCGCGAACCACTGCCAGTCGGCACCGCCGTGTCCAGGTCGTCCTGCGGACCTCGTGCCCAGGGGCGATCCAGGCCTCTGGGCCGCGCGACTTCGGCGACGAAGCCATTGCCTGAGCGCCGCAATGTCGTCGTGCCGTGACTTTGGAGCCTGGGTCGATCGATCACCATGGCGCGACAATCGGCCGGCGGCTGCCGGGCAGTCACCATCACCGCCGCTCGCGCGCAGTCATCGCTAAAGGCGTCGGCTTGCAGCGCCAATGCGACCAGTGTCCCATCACCCAGTACCGTCACGCAACCGGCCGGATCGCATGATACGCCTTCGTTCAGCGAAGGATCGGTCGGCAGCCGCGCATCTGCATCGGCCGCCAGCCATTCCTTGACGAGGAAAGCGTCCTTTCCGTTGCGCATCAGGTGAAGGCGCCCGTCTCGGCCTCGCACGGCGACGCTGTGGCCGTCGCCTGCGATGAGAACATCTGGCGGCTTTGTCGATGCCGCCCATAGTGTCGCCAGCGCCAGAGCGATGACGCCCGCATGGCGCAACGGCGTGCGCAACAAAGCGAGCAGCACGATGCCCAGACTGGCAAGGATCAATGGTCCGACGCCAAAGCCGGACACACGGCCGATGGCGCCCGGCAGTGCCGCGACCCATCTGGATACGAAGATCATCCATTGCAGGCCGAGATCCATGATCGTCCAGAACACACCATCGAAACCAAAGGGAATGGCGAGTAATCCGAGCAATCCGGCCGGCATCACCATGATCGATACCACCGGCATCGCCAGGAGATTGGCGACGATGCCATAAGGCGTGATGCGGTGAAAGTGATAGGCCGCATAAGGCATGGTTGCGAGCCCGGCCACCAGCGAGGCCAGCAGCAACAATGCAATCTCTCGCCCGCCCCAGAGTGCGATCCGCGCGGTCGTCGAACTGTCGGCGGTGGCAAACAGTCTCGGCATGCCGATCTGAACCAGCGCGACCAGGCCGAGGGTGGCGGCAAACGACATCTGGAAGCTTGGATGCACCAGCGATTCCGGCGTGATCACCAGCACGATGAGCGCCGCAATCGCCAGCGTGCGAAACGTGATGGCGCGACGGTCGACCATGATGGCGATCAGCACCACCGCCGTCATGATGAACGATCTCTGCGTCGCGACCTCCGCACCGGACAGGAGGAGATAAAACAGCGCCGCCAGCAACGCCGCCGCGGCGGCGTATTTCTTGATCGGGAACGTGACGGTCAAAACCGGAATCAGCGCCAGCAATGCGCGCATCACAAAGAAGACGACGCCGGCGACCACCGCCATGTGATAGCCGGAGATCGACAGCACATGGCCGAGGCCCGAGATGAACATGGCGTCGTTGACATCGGCCGAGATGGCGTCGCGTCGTCCCGTTAGCAACGCGGTTGCGATGGCGCGGCTGTCGCCCGCAAGTGACGCCCGGATGCGCGCGTCGATGCCGTCGCGCATGCCTTGCATGCTGGCGGCATAGCGCAGATGCCACGACGGCGGCGTCGGCGGATCAAGCTTTCTGATCGCTCCGGTGACGAAGCCGGACGCGCCGATACCCTGGAAATACAGATCGCGAGCGAAGTCGTAGCTGCCGGGCCGCAGCGGCGCCAAGGGCGGTTGCAGCCGCGCCTTGATTGCAATGAAGCCGCCGACGTCAGGCGCTGTCCCTTTCCGCACCGATAGCCGGACGCGGCTCAACTTGATGGCATCGCGCTGGGTATCCATCGTTGCCACGCGCAGAACGAAGCGATCACTGCGCTCGCGTTCTTCGCGAGTCTCGACGAATCCCGTCAGCGCCACACCGAACAGCGGCTTTGCCAGCACCTCATGCGCAATGCGCGCGCTCTTCCACGATGCGGCAGCGAAGCCCGCAGCGATGGCCGCCGTGAGAAGTATGTAGGGAAACAGCCATGAGCGCCGCAGCAGAAGCGCTGCGAGCACAATGACCACGGCCGTGCTGGCCGCCACCCACATGACAGGCTCGCGCTCGGCCGAGAAATACAGAGCGATGCCGACACCAAACGCGATCGGCACCCATGGCAACAAGCGACCGGGACCAGCTTCGGCCTTGACCCAAGCGCTCAGCCACTCGTACGGCAACCGCCACGGATAGCTCGCTTGCGGAGCGCTGGCCGTCGTCGATGGCGGCCAGGTGACCGCCCTCGCCTGATTGCGCTGCCGTCCCCCGCTTTGCGCCATGGAGCCGCCCGATCGCTATGCCCGCCGCGTCTGGATGCTATCGGAAGCAGCAGGCGCGGCTAGCGGAACGGATACGGAATGCGCAAACTATTCCTGGCGTCGGACAGGTTGCGCTGCAGATGGCCTCGCCGCCCCTGCTCCAGCGTTAGGCCAGCTTGGCGTAGCTGTCGCGCAGCCCGACGGTGCGGTTGAAGACGGGCTTGCCGGATGTCGAGTCCTTGTCGTGGCAGAAGTAACCCTGCCGCTCGAACTGCACCGCGCCGTCCAGCTTGTCGCTGATCAGCGCCGGCTCCAGCATCGCGTCGTCCAGCACCTCCAGCGAATGCGCATTGAGCTGAGCCGCGAAATTCGCCGCGTCCGGCGTCGGCGTCGCGAACAGTTGCTCGTAGATGCGGACTTCGGCCGGCACCGCATGCGCTGCACTGACCCAGTGGATCGTGGCTTTCACCTTGCGGCCGTCCGGTGCGTTGCCGCCGCGGGTTTCGGGATCGTAGGTGCAGCGCAGCTCCACCACTTCGCCTTTGTCGTTCTTCACGACATCCTTGCAGGTGATGAAATAGCCGTAGCGCAGCCGCACCTCGCGGCCGGGCGCCATGCGGAAGAACTTCTTCGGCGGCTCCTCCATGAAGTCCTCGTGCTCGATATAGAGCTCGCGGCTGAACGGAATCTGCCGGCTGCCGAGCGATGCATCATCGGGATGATTGACGGCATCGAGCTGCTCGACCTGCCCTTCCGGATAGTTCTCGATCACGACCTTCAGCCGCCGCAGCACCGCCATGCGGCGTTGCGCCGTGCGGTTCAGGGTCTCGCGCACGGCGAAATCGAACATCGACAGATCGACCGTCGAGTTCGCCTTGGCGACGCCGATGCGCTTGACGAATTCGCGCAGCGCCTCAGCGGGAATGCCGCGGCGCTGCAGGCCCGCCAGCGTCGGCATGCGCGGATCGTCCCAGCCGGTGACATGGCCGCCACGCACGAGCTCCGTCAGCACGCGCTTGGAGAGCAGCGTGTAGGTCATGTTGAGGCGGGCGAATTCATACTGATGCGGCCGCGACGGCACCGGCAGATTGTCGAGGCACCAGTCGTAAAGCGGGCGATGGTCCTCGAATTCCAGCGTGCAGATGGAATGCGTCACGTGTTCGATCGCGTCCGACTGGCCGTGGGCGAAATCGTAGCTCGGATAGATCTTCCAGCTGTCGCCGGTGCGCGGGTGATGCGCATGCAGGATGCGATAGATCACGGGATCGCGCAGATTGATATTGCCACTGGCCATATCGATCTTGGCACGCAACACGCGGGCGCCGTTCGGGAACTCGCCGGCCCGCATGCGCGCGAACAGATCGAGATTCTCCTCCACCGATCGATCGCGAAACGGGCTGTTCCGGCCTGGCTCGGTGAGCGTGCCGCGCGCGATGCGCATCTCCTCGGGCGACTGATCATCCACATAGGCCTTGCCGTCGCGGATCAGGATCACGGCCCAGTCATACAGCTGCTCGAAATAGTCCGACGCGAAATGCAGGTTGCCGTCGCCCCAGTCGAAGCCGAGCCAACGGACGTCGCGCTGGATCGCGTCGATATATTCCTGCTCTTCCTTGGTCGGATTGGTGTCGTCGAAACGCAGGTTGCAGCGGCCACCGAACTCGGCAGCCACCCCGAAATTCAGACAGATCGACTTGGCGTGGCCGAGATGCAGGTAGCCGTTCGGCTCCGGCGGAAACCGGGTCACTACGCTCTGGTGCTTGCCGGATTCGAGGTCGGTCGCCACGATGTCGCGGATGAAATCGCGGCCGGCCTCGTCGGCGGTACCTGTGGTCGATTCGTCTGTCATTGGATGCCTTTCAGATTGCGCCCTATGTGCCAAATCCACGCGCTCCCGCCAAGGGGAGCGGGTAGGAACGCGCCCAGTTCCCCGCCGTCCCGCGCGGGTTTTGGCCATTGGGCAGCGGCGCCGGGGTGTGTTAAACGGCGCGACATTCCACCCCAACGGATCGACCCCGCCTGACATGTCCACACCCGTCGTTACCCGCTTCGCGCCCTCGCCGACCGGCTTCCTTCATATCGGCGGCGGCCGCACCGCGCTGTTCAATTGGCTGTATGCCAAGAAGCATGGCGGCAAGATGCTGCTGCGGATCGAGGATACCGACCGCGAGCGGTCCACGGATGCAGCCATCGATGCCATCATCGACGGCCTCAAATGGCTCGGCATCACATGGGATGGCGACACCGTGTTCCAGTTCGCCCGCGCCGCCCGCCACCGCGAGATCGCCGAACAACTGCTGGCCGAAGGCAAAGCCTATTATTGCTATGCCAGCGCCGAAGAGCTGACGCAGATGCGCGAAGCAGCGCGCGCCGAGGGTCGCTCGAAACTCTATAACGGCCTGTGGCGCGACCGCGACCCATCGACGCCGAAGCCCGACGTCAAGCCCACCATCCGCCTCAAGGCGCCGCTCACCGGCGAGACCGTCATCGAGGATCAGGTGCAGGGCCGCGTGGTCTGGCAGAATGAAAACCTGGACGATCTCGTGCTGCTGCGCGGGGACGGCACGCCGACCTATATGCTGGCCGTCGTGGTGGACGACCACGACATGGGCGTCACCCATGTGATCCGCGGCGACGATCATCTGATCAACGCGGCGCGCCAGAAGCAGATCTATGACGCGCTCGGCTGGGACGTTCCCAGCATGTCCCACATCCCGCTGATCCACGGCCCCGACGGCTCGAAACTGTCCAAGCGCCATGGCGCACTTGGCGTCGATGCGTATCGCGCCATGGGTTACGTGCCGGCCGCCCTGCGGAATTATCTGGTCCGGCTCGGCTGGAGCCATGGCGACCAGGAGATTTTCACGACCCAGGAGATGATCGACGCCTTCGACCTGCCCGCGATCGGACGCTCCGCTGCACGGTTCGATTTCGCCAAGCTCGAAAGCATCAACGGTCACTACATCCGCCACACCGATGACGAAACCCTCGTCACCATGTTCGAGAGCGTCCTGCCCTATGCCGACGGCGGCGACGCCATCAAGGCCAAGCTCAACGACACCACGCGCGCGCAACTGCTGCGCGCCATGCCCGGCCTGAAGGAACGGGCCAAAACGCTGCTCGAACTGGTGAAGGGCGCGGACTTCATCTTCGCCGATCGGCCGCTTGCCATCACCGAGCCCAAGGCGGTGGCGGTACTGACGCCGGAGACGCGGGTGCTGCTCGGCCAGCTGCGCACCGCTCTCGAAACCGTGACAGACTGGACCGCCGCCAATACGGAAACCGCAGCCCGCAGTTTCGCTGAGCAGGCCGGGCTGAAACTCGGTGGCGTCGCGCAGCCTTTGCGGGTGGCACTCACGGGCAAGACGACGTCGCCCGGGATCTTTGACGTCCTTGCGGTATTGGGGCGGCAGGAATGTCTGGACAGGCTCGCGGATCAGGCAACTATTTAGCATAGCTGCAGGCACTCTTTGGTCGCCTTGCAGCGCACTCGCCAATACGCTACGCATGCAGCCGAATGCTCTTAATTTCCGTCCGACCACGCCAATTTCTCTTGAGATGACGGTGGTTTGACGGCCCCTCAACGATCTCATCGGGGATTATGCGATGGACGCCAAAACCAATACCAAATCTGCAACGCTGACGGTCGATGGCAAGAGTTTCGACCTGCCGATCCATAGCGGGACCGTCGGCCCCGACGTGATCGATATCGGCAAGCTGTATGGCCAGTCCGGGATGTTCACATACGATCCCGGCTTCACATCGACCGCCAGCTGCCAGTCGCAGATCACCTATATCGACGGCGACGCAGGCATCCTCGAATATCGCGGATATCCGATCGAACAGCTGGCCGAGAAAGGCGACTTCCTCGAGACCTGCTATCTGCTGCTGCATGGCGAACTGCCGACGGCAAAGCAGAAGGCTCAATTCGACCACCTGGTGACCAATCACACCATGGTCCACGATCAGATGACGCGCTTCTTCACCGGCTTCCGCCGTGACGCGCATCCAATGGCCGTGATGGTGGCATCGGTCGGCGCTCTCGCTGCGTTCTACCATGACTCCACCGACATCAACGATGCGAAGCAGCGCGAGATCGCCTCGATCCGCATGATCGCCAAGATCCCGACGCTGGCGGCGATGGCCTATAAATACACGATCGGCCAACCCTTCGTGTATCCGACCAACTCGCTCGATTTCGCGTCGAACTTCATGAAGATGTGCTTCGCCGTGCCGTGCGAGGACTACAAGGTCAATCCGGTTCTCGCCAAGGCGCTGGACAAGATCTTCACGCTGCATGCCGACCACGAGCAGAACGCATCGACCTCGACAGTTCGCATCGCGGGTTCGTCGGGCGCCAATCCGTTTGCCTGTATCGCTGCCGGCATTGCCTGCCTGTGGGGACCCGCGCACGGCGGCGCCAACGAAGCCGCGCTGCAGATGCTCGCCGAGATCGGCACCGTCGACAAGATTCCGGAATTCATCGCCAAGGTGAAGGACAAGAATTCCAGCGTCCGCCTGATGGGCTTCGGTCACCGCGTCTACAAGAACTACGATCCGCGCGCCAAGCTGATGCAGCAGGCCTGCCACGAAGTGCTCAAGGAAACCGGCCACGGCGGCGACGAGATGCTCGCTGTCGCGATGGAACTCGAGAAGATCGCGCTGTCGGACCAGTATTTCATCGACCGCAAACTGTACCCGAACGTCGATTTCTATTCGGGCATCACGCTGAAGGCGATGGGCTTCCCGACCTCGATGTTCACCGTGCTGTTCGCCGTCGCCCGCACCGTCGGCTGGATCAGCCAGTGGAGCGAAATGATCGGCGATCCGCAGCAGAAGATCGGCCGTCCGCGCCAGCTCTTCACCGGCCACGCCCGCCGCGAATATGTGGATGTCGCCAAGCGCGGCTAAGCCGCGCGACAGGTTGAAACGACAAACCGGCGGATCGCAAGATCCGCCGGTTTTGCTTTGGCAGTATGCTAAAAGGCCGAGCGGCGCTTCGCCTTACCCGACCTACGACAGCGTTTAGTACTTCGCGCGGTCGGGCAACTTGCGGAATTCCTGCCAGACCTTCTCTGCTTCGGGCTGCATCACCTGGGCCATCTTGATTTTCCGTTTGGCGTAAGGCTGCTTCATATCCGCGTTGATATTGGAGTCGTCGAACAAGTCCGCATAGTCGCTCCACGCCGCCGCGAACACGATGCGGTCGAGGCGAGCCCAATAGGCCGTCGAGTAGCACATCGGACAGCACTCGCAGCTCGTATACATCGTGGCGCCCTTCAGATTGGGCGCGCCGATCTTCTTGCAGGCGGCACGGATCGCGTTCACTTCGGCATGCGCCGAAGGATCGTTGTCGCGCAGCACGCTATTTCCGGTGGCTGATAGAACCTCACCGTTTCGCACGATGATCGCGCCGAACGCACCGCCGGTCCGCTCGGTGACGCCCGCCTTGCGCATCAGATCGATCGCCTGAGCCATATATTTGCGATCTTCCTCGTTGCCAGCAGGCACCGGGTAGGCCGGCTTGGCAAGGGCTTCGGCACTCCCGGCTGCAGCGACGATGCCGCCGGCGCCGACTGCAAGGAAGTGGCGCCGATGCACCACGCGCGCGGACGAGAACAGCTTGTCGAGAGACGTTTCATCGTTTGATGAGGACATGACATTCACCCTGACGGCCCCAGCGACCGCAGACCCAACCGCAACGATTGCAGCGAGCTACCTCACAGCTTAGAGGTAAACCCTTACAGAGCGTTGCCTGTGATATGCCAATTAGATGTGATGCGATCGAAGATCTCAGTGATCCGCGCCACCGGCATAGCCAGCGACCAGATCTGCTGCGGCGCAACTCGGCGACGTGCGCCCAATGCCCATGATGTCGTCGAGCCTTGCCATCGCCGTCACCTGACGCTGCCGCATCGGTGTCGCCGCAAGGACATCGTGTAGCGCTGCCGCTAGTTTTTCGGGGGTGCAGTCGTCCTGCAGAAATTCGGGGATCACGTTCTCGCCGATCACCAGGTTGGCCAGGATCACCGACGACGACGTCACCAGACGGCGGGCAATCCGGGCTTCGATCTGGCCGCCTTTATAGGCCGTCACCATCGGTACGCCGGCCAGTGCCAGTTCCAGCGTGACCGTGCCCGATTTTGCCAGTGCCGCATGTGCAATGCGGAACGCACCCCGCTTCTCGGTCTCACCGACGACGATGCGCGGCTGCTGCCGCCAAGCCTTCACGGCCTCGGTCACGCCATCGACCAGATGCGGCACCGTCGGCAATATCAGCTCAAAAGCCACGCCGCGCTGCGCCAGCAGATCGAAGGCGGCACCGAAGGTCGCCATATGATGGCGGATTTCACTGCGCCGGCTGCCGGGCAACACCAGCAGCACCGGCGGCTGCGTGTCACGGCGCTGTTGCTCGCTGTCGTTCGGCCGGAGCGCGGCGATCTGCTCGATCAGGGGATGACCGACATAGGTGCAAGGTGGACCGCCGAGCTTGCGATGCACGTCCGGCTCGAACGGCAACAGCGCCAGCACGTGATCGACATAACCGCGCATCGCCTTGGCGCGGCCCGGGCGCCAGGCCCACACCGTCGGCGAGACGTAGTTCACGATCGGGATCGACGCGTCGCGTCGGCGCACGCGCCTGGCCACGCGATGGGTGAAGTCCGGACTATCGATGATGACGAGCAGGTCCGGCTTCACCTGCAACACTTGCGCGGTCGCCTGCGCGATCAGTCTCAGCAGCGAAGGCAGCCGCTTGAGGACGGCGGTAAAGCCGATGATCGACAATTGCTCGATCGGAAACAGCGACTGCAATCCCTCGCCCGCCATCGATGAGCCGCCGATGCCGGTGAACACCACGTCATCGCCGAAACGCTCTTTCAACTCGCGCATCAGCGGCGCGCCCAGCCGATCGCCGGATTCCTCGGTGGCGATGAGATGGATCTTGCGAGTCACGCGGGCAATCCCGTTACGAAGATATCGGCAGCATCTGCGGCCTCGATCATGGCCTGCGGCTCGGCGACGATGGTGTTGCCGGCGACGATCGCAATGCCGGCAAGCCTGGCGGCAATGGCACCCTCGACGGTTCGCGGTCCGGTCGTCGGCAGATCGAAGCGAAGATCCTGGCTGCTCTTCGGCGCCTTGACCAGCACGCCCCGGCCCGCCTTGGCACGAATGCGGCCGGCAGCGCGCAGCTCGGCAACGCGCGCCAGCAGCGCATCGGTGCCACCGATATCCTCGATGCCCACCACATGACCATCGATCACCACGCAAGCCTGACCGATATCGAATGGACTCAGCGCACGCAGTACATCACGCCCGCGCGCGATATCAGCTTGCGCATCGCCATCCGGCGTTGCGCGCGTAATCTGGCCGGCGGGCATCAACAGATCCGGCGCCACATCCTTCACGCCCAGCAGGCGAAATCCCTGTTGCTCGAACAGGCGACTGACGCTGGTGAGCAGATGATCGTCGCCGCCGCGAAAGGCGCGAAACAGGCTCGGCATCACGCGCAGCGTGCCCCAGTCGAGTCGGATTTCCGAGATCGCCGGCCGCACCAATGTGCCGATGAAGATGAGTTCGCGGCAATCGGCGGCGCGCATCTGCTTCAGCAACGCGCCGAGCTTGCCGATCGGCGTCCAGTAATGCTCGAACCGCGCGGCCTGAGCGGGATCGCAAAATCCCTTCAGCCCGAAAATCACCGGTTTGATGCCACGGGCCACCAGCGAGTCCGCGACCGCAAACGGCATGGCGCCACCTCCGGCGATAATGCCGAATGGCGAAGCGATAGAGCGCTGCTGGTGTGGAGGCTGGCCGTTCATGTCAGGCCCCGCTCTCCCGGTTCAGGACTGGCCGCCGGATTCCGGCAGGCACAATGCACGATGTTTTCCGCCAGCAATGAAAGTCAGGATTTCGGCGATGGCCGGATCCTCGCTGGCCAGTGGCTGCACGCGTTCGAGACGCTCGGCGAATACGCCGGGTCCGTGAAACAGTTTCTGATAGAACGAACGGACGGCAACCAGACGATCCTTGGTGAATTTGCGGCGCTTCATGCCGATCAGATTCAAGCCTTCCAGTGCTGCGTACTGGCCGTTGACGAGCCCGAAAGGAATGATGTCGCCGCGCACGCCGCAGACGCCGCCGACCATCGCCTGCGGTCCGATGCGCGTGAACTGATGCACGGCAGACAACCCGCCCATGAACACGAAATCACCGATCTCGCAGTGACCGCCAAGCGTGGCCGAGGTCGCGAAGATCACGTCGTTGCCGACGACGCAGTCATGGCCGACATGGGCGCAGTTCATGAAGTAACCGCGGTCGCCGACCGTCGTGATACCGCCACCCGCCACCGTCCCGGCATTCATGGTGACGCCTTCGCGGATCGTGCAGCCGTGACCGATCACCAGCTTGGTCAACTCGCCTTTGTAGCTCAGCGATTGCGGTGGGGTGCCTAGCGACGCGAACGGATAGACCGTGCAATTCTCGCCGATGCTGGTCTGCGCCGTGACGTTCACATGCGACAGCAGCTTGGTGCCGGCACCGATGGTGACATGCGGGCCGATCATGCAGAACGGCCCGATCTCGACGCCCTCGCCGATCACGGCGCCGTCGGCGACGCGCGCCATCGGATCGATCTTAGTCATATTGCCTCGTCAGTCCGTCAGCATCGCGCCGACATCGGCTTCTGCGACGGTGACGCCGTTGACCTTGGCATCGCCGTGAAACCACCACATGGCGCGCTTCCGGTTGATCAGATGCATGTGATACTCGACCGTATCGCCCGGCATCACCGGCTTGCGGAACTTGCATTTGTCGATGGTCAGAAAATACACGGCGCGCGGCTTGTCGGTCCCCTCCACCGAGGCAATGCCGATCACGCCGGCGGTCTGCGCCATGCCCTCGATCATCATCACGCCCGGATAGACCGGCCGCTCCGGGAAGTGGCCGAGAAAACAGGGCTCGTTGATGGTGACGTTCTTGATACCGATGCCGCTGAAATTCTTGCGGATACCGACCACGCGATCGATCAGCAGGAACGGATAGCGATGCGGCAAGGTCTTGAGGATGGTGTTGATATCCACCGCCTCGATGATAATCGGCGATTCCTCGCTCATTCCGGCTCGTCCTTCGTATTCGCTTTGCCCGCACCTGCGCCTGGCGCTGTGTCACGGGCCAATTTCTCGACCGCGAGAACTTCGCGGAACCATTGCTTGGTTGGTCGGGCAAGGTGACCGCCAAACCGGCCACCCGGCGGGATACTGTCCTTGACGCCCGACATGGCTGCAACCTGGGCGCCATCCCCAATCGTGATGTGATTGTTGAGGCCGACCATGGCGCCGAGCGCAACGTTGTCGCCGATGGTCAGGCTACCGGCAAGACCACATTTTGCGGCAATGACGCAGTGCCGTCCAATCGTCACATTGTGACCGATCTGGACCAGATTGTCGATTTTGGTGCCCTCGCCGATCACCGTATCGCGCAGGCTGCCGCGATCGATGGCAGTCCCGGCGCCGATCTCGACATCGTTCTGGATCAGCACCCGGCCGGTCTGCGGGACCTTGATGTGCCTGTCGCGCCCGAACACGAAGCCGAATCCGTCCTGGCCGAACTTGCATCCGGGATGCACCAGTACATTGTTGCCGATCAGCGTGAACTGCAGCACGCTGCCGGCGCCGATATTGCAATCGCGGCCGATCTTGACACCGGCTTCGATCACCGCGCCGGAACCGATGATGGTGCCCGAACCAATCTCCACATCCGGGCCGATCACAGCCAGCGGATCGATGGTGACATCTTCTTCGATCTGCGCGGTCGGATGGATGATGGCATGTTCGGATATGCCGCTGAGGCCGAAGCCTGACGCCGGGCGCATGGCATCCGGCTGCATCTCGCTGGCGAGGTGGACGAAAGCCTCGAACGGGCGTTTGGCGCGCAGCACCGCAACATGGGCGGGAACTTCGCCCTTGAAGCCTTCGCTGATCAACACGGCACCGGCACGGGTGCGCGCCAGCTGGTCCGCATATCGGATGTTTTCGAAGAACGCCAAATGGTGCGGGCCGGCCTCATCCAGCGAGGCCACGCCCGTGATGACATGGCCGGCGCGTGACGCATCGACCAGACGCGCCTTCGTCGACGCGGCGATTTCAGCCAGCGTCAACGAAGGGCATTGTTTGTAGAAGGTCGGCAGCGCCATTCCATCCGTCGCGGTGCGGCCGTCAGGCAAGGTTAGAACGAAGTCCCGCCGCCGAACCGGAATTCCTGCGTACGATCGTAAGCGCCCTTGGTCAACGGCACGGCATAGTCGAAGCGCAGCGGACCGAATGGCGACTGCCAGATCAAGCCGACACCGACCGACGAACGGACCGGGTTCGAATTGTCCAGGGTCATGCCCGAACAGTTGCCCACGGAGGTCCGGGTCGCAGCGACACAGCCCGTCTGATTGACTTCACCCGTCGCAGCCCAGCTCGTCGGGCCCTGATAGTCCTGGAGCCCGCCGACGTCGGCATAGACGGCGCCCTTGATCCCGACTTCCTTCGGCAGGAACCAGAACGGCATCTGCATTTCAGCCGAAGCGCCCCAATATTTGGTGCCGCCGAGCGCATCGCCGTAGGAGCCGAGCGCAACGTAGCTGATGTCACGCGGACCGATGCCGTTCTGCGCGAAACCACGCACCAGGTTCGGACCCATCTGGAAGTGATCCAGCATGCGGATGTCCTTGCCGACATTGGTCAGGACACCGCCCTGGACACGCAGCAAGCCGACGATATCAGCCACCAGCGGGGTGTAGTACTTCGCATCGACGGTGGTCTTGAGGTAGCTGACGTCGCCGCCAACGCCCGCATAGTCCTGCTTGAACTCGACGAACAGGCCGTCAGTCGGGTTCTTGTTATTGTCGAGCGTGTTGTAGTTCAGCGTGTAGCCGAGCATCGAGGTCAGCGCCTTGCCGCGCTGCAGTTCGAGGCGAACCGGCAGCGACGACTCGCCATCGGCGTAACAGCCCCACGTGTTCGGATCAGCCGGGTTTACAGCAGTGAGCGTGCCGGCATCGCGGTTGATCTGACCAGGCGTACGGTTACCGCCGCCGAGCGTGTTGTTACAATTCGAGAGCTGGGCCGGCAGCGAGATTTCCTGCTGGAAGATCGAGTAGCGCAGCTGCAGGGCCAGATCTTCGCGGAGCTGGAAGCCGAGGCGCGGGCTGAAGCCCATCGTCTTGGTGTTGTACGAGATGTACTGGTTCGACAGCTGCTCGCGATAGAAGAAGTCGAGGCCGAGTGCGACACGGTAGTCGAGAAGGTAAGGCTCGACGAACGACAGCGAGTAGCCGCGGGCATACTGGCCGTACTGCACCGATGCCTTGGCGAACAGGCCGCGACCGAGGAAGTTACGCTCGGAGACGCTGACTTCACCCAGGGCGCCGTCGGTGGTCGAGTAACCACCCGAGACCGAGAAGTCGCCGGTGGACTTTTCTTCCAGATCGACGACCAGGATCACGCGATCGCCGGAGGAACCCGGCTCTGTGGTGATCTTCACCGTCTTGAAGAAGTCGAGATTCTTCAGGCGACGCTCGGCGCGATCGACCAGCGCACGGTTATACGCATCGCCTTCCGACAGATCGAATTCGCGACGGATGACATAGTCACGGGTGCGGGTGTTGCCGCGCACGTTGATGCGCTCGATGTAAACGCGCGGACCTTCCTCGACGGAATAGCCGATCGAAACCGTATGCGCTTCGAAGTTACGATCGCCACGCGGACGAACCACGGCGAATGCGTAGCCGCGACGCGACATTTCGATCTGCATTTCCTCGACCGACTTCTCCAGCGCTTCAGCGTTGTAGAGGGCGCCGACACCGACGCGCGAGAACGAGCGCAGCGAGTTCGGGTCGAAGTTCGGAATGGTCGACGAGAAATCGACATTGGCGACGCGGTACTGCTGGCCTTCTTCGATCTTGAAGGTGACCAGGAAGCCCTTCTGACCCGGATCGTATTCGGTCAGAGCGGCAACCACCTGCACGTCGGCAAAGCCGTTCTTCAGGTAATAGCGGCGGATCAGATCGCGATCGGCTTCGACGCGGTCCGGATCATAGATATCGCCCGAACCGAGGAACGAGAGGAAGTTCGACTCGCGGGTCTTGATGACGTCCTTCAGACGATAGGACGAGTAATAGTTGTTGCCGACAAAGTTGATCGACTTGACGCCGGTCTTCGCACCTTCGTTGATCGTGAAGACCAGATCGACGCGGTTGTTGGGCTGCTCGATGATTTCCGGCGTCACGCTGACGTCGTAGCGACCCGAACGGCGATAGATCTCGGAGATGCGCTGGGCGTCGGACTGCACCATCGGGCGCGAGAGCGTGCCGCGGGCCTTCGACTGCACTTCGGCATTGAGCTGGTCGTCCTTGACCTTCTTGTTGCCCTCGAAGGCAACGCGACCGATCACCGGGTTTTCGACCACGCTGACGACCAGACGGCCACCGGCCTGATTGATCTTCACGTCCTGGAAAAGGCCCGTCTCGATCAGCGACTTGAGGCCGTCATCGATGGAGCCCTGGTCCAGACGGCCGCTCGGCCCCGGACGGAAATAGGAGCGGATGGTTTCGACATCGACGCGGCGATTGCCTTCAACGGCAATCGAAGCAGCAGTCTGCGCCATCGCGACAGAAGGAAGGAACGTCGCAGTCACCGAAGCGGCAACAGGCATGGCAACCATGATCGAAGCAGCAAACAAACTGCCCCGGAAACCCCGCAATCCAAAAATCATGCGCCAAGCGCCCTTATCATTCCAGTACCGCCGGCCCGCACCCCTACGGACAGACAGAATCCCTTGAGTTGTCCAGCTTGTAGCCAATTTTGCCCGACTGGCAAACGACCATTCGCCGTAGTTTTCTAATTTCATTCCAAGACGTTGCCTTATGGCCACGTTGTCAGAACCTTGGAAATGATCAGACATCATGACCCAGCCAGGTGAAGAATGTCGTTATAGGTCGCAAAAACCATCAACATCAGCACCAAACCCAGCCCGATCCGGAAACCCATCTCCTGTGCGCGTTCGGAGAGTGGACGACCGCGCACCGCCTCGACTGCATAGAACAGCAGATGGCCACCGTCGAGGAGCGGGACCGGAAACAGATTCAGCAGGCCGATGGAGATCGACAGCACCGCCGCCAGGTGAATCAGCGCGGTCAGACCGATGGTGGCCACCTGCCCCGAGATCTGGGCAATCCGCATCGGACCGCCGATCTGGTCGGCGGCCTCGCGGCCGGTGAAGACACCGCCGATATAGGAGAAGGTGCGATCGACGACGAACCAGGTCTCCTTGACGCCGAGCACGAGTGCCGTGCCCGGATTGACCCGCTCGGTGGTCGCCTCGCCCGCCGTGGTGGCGCGGGTGATGCCGAGCACGCCGAGGCGGTGCACGTTGCCGAAGTTGTCCTTGACCTCGCGCTGTTCGGGCGTGGCGGTGAGATCGATCTTGGACTCACCGCGTTTCACCGTGACGGCGAGCTGCTCGCCGGCACTGATGCCGACGATGCGCTGCATGTCGGAGAAGCTGGTGATCGCCTTGCCGTTGATCGACGTGATCACGTCCCCGGACTGGAAGCCGGCGCGCTCGGCGGCACTGCCGGCCTGGATCGTATCCACCTTCGCGGTGGTGCTCGGCTTGCCGAAAAAGGTGAACAGGCAGGTGAAAATGACGATGGCGAGCAGGAAATTGGCAATCGGCCCGGCGGCAACGATAGCCGCGCGCTGGCCGACACGCTTGTGATGGAAGGCATCCTTGCGCTCGGCTGCGCTCATGCTCTGCAATGCTTCCGCCGAGGGGGTGGACGCCTCGCTCTCGTCGCCGAAGAATTTGACATAGCCGCCGAGCGGGATCGCCGAAATCCGCCAGCGGGTGCCGTGGCGATCGTTGAATCCAACGAGCTCGGGTCCGAAGCCCAGCGAGAAGGTCACAACCTTGACGCCGTTCCAACGCGCAACCAGAAAATGTCCGAGTTCGTGAAAGAACACCACGATCGTCAGCACGAACAGGAACGGGACGATGTAGCCGATCAGCCCGTGGCTCAACGTGGTGAAGCCATGCTGCAAAAAGTCAAACATCCCAATCCCCTATACGACGCCAGACAGCCTCGTTCCTAAACGTCTACGAAGCCTTTGCGGCAATTTCAGGCAACAAACTCGCCGCCAACTTTCGCGCTTTATGGTCAACGGAAATCGCATCATCCGCCGATGTCAGCGGCGCCAGGTTACCGGCGCGCACCCACGCATCCATGGTGCCCTCGACCAGCCGCGCGATCGCGCCGAACCGGATCTGGCCGGCGATGAAAGCGGCGACCGCGATCTCGTTGGCCGCGTTGTAAACCGTCGTCGCACCGTGACCGGTCCTGAGCGCGTCATAGGCCAGCTTCAGGCCCGGGAAGCGCGCATAGTCCGGCGCTTCGAAGGTCAGCGAGCCGATCTTGGCAAGATCGAGCGGTGCCGCCCTTCCCTTGCTGATACGGTTCGGCCAGCCGAGGCAATGGGCGATCGGCGTGCGCATATCGGGCGTGCCGAGCTGAGCGACCACCGAGAAGTCGGTGAACTCGACCATGCCGTGAATGATCGACTGCGGATGCACGAGAACGTCGATCTCATCGGGCGACAGCGCGAACAGATAGGACGCCTCGATGACTTCGAGGCCCTTGTTCATCATCGAGGCGGAATCGATGGTGATCTTCTGGCCCATCGACCAGTTCGGATGCTTGAGCGCCTGTGCCAGCGTCGCCTGCTCGATATCTTCGGCCTTCCAGGTCCGGAACGGGCCGCCCGAGGCGGTGATGATCACGCGGGTCAGTTCGTCGCGGCTGCCCGACGCCAGCGCCTGGAACAGCGCGTTATGCTCGGAATCCGCAGGCAGGATGCAGGCGCCAGCCTTGGCGGCGCGGTCCATGAAGAAGTCGCCGGCACAGACCAGGCACTCCTTGTTGGCGAGCGCCACCGTGGCACCGCGATCAACTGCGGCGAGCGCCGGCTTGAGACCAGCGGCGCCCGACACGGCCGCCATCACCCAGTCGGCAGGACGCGCGGCGGCCTCGGTTACCGCGCTCTCGCCAGCCCCGGTTTCAATCCCGGTGCCGGCCAGCGCAGCGCGCAGTTCTTCGCCCTTGCTCTGATCGGCCACGGCCACGAAGCGCGCCTTGAATTCCTTGGCCAGCTTGACGATGCCTTCGACGTTGCCGTTCGCCGTGAGCGCCTCGACCCGATAGCGCTCGGGCGCCGCGCGGATGAGATCCATCGTGCTGTCGCCGATCGAGCCGGTGGCACCGAGGATCGTGACGCTGCGGACCGAAGCCTCGGCAGCCTTTTCGTGACGCAGGGGAACTGGGCTCATTCAATCACCAAACCATAAGACCGTGCCCGACGCCATCGGCACCGCCACGCAAAAGACCGATCGCCGCGGCGGCGACCACCGCGAACACATAACCGTCCAGCCGATCCAGCAGGCCGCCATGGCCCGGAATGATCTGGCCGGAATCCTTCACCCCGAACCTGCGCTTGACGGCGGATTCGAACAGGTCGCCGAGTTGCGAAAGCACCGTCAGAACCACCGCGAGCATCACCAGCGGCACCAGCTTGCCGATCCCGGCCTGAGCGAAACCGACCGCAACTGCAATACTCAACACCGTGCCGCCGATGGCGCCGGCCCATGTTTTCTTCGGGCTGACGCGCGGCCACAGCTTGGGCCCGCCGATGCCGCGGCCTGCAAAATAGCCGCCGATATCGGTCAGCCAGACCACCAGCAGGATGAAGATCAGCGCAGCGAAGCCCCACTCGCTGTCGCGGCGCACCAGCACCGAGGCGGCAAGTGCGGCCAGCGCATAGACGAGGCCGATGGAGATCCAGCCCGGACGTTGCCCGACGATGCCACGCCATTCCATGAACAGGCCGACCGACACGATGGTCACCAGGCCGGTCCATAGCCAGCTGCCCGCATAGGCCGCTCCCAGCGCCAGCGGGATCAGAACGGCCGCCGCGAGCACGCGCTGCACGAGATTGCGCACACCGCGGTCGTCCGCCGCTTTCGGCGCACCGTCTGGAGATGGGTTCGTCACGAAGCGGTTTTCGCAACCAGGCCACCGAAGCGGCGTTCACGCGTGGCGTATTCGGCGATGGCGCCTTCCAGCGCCGCCTTGTCGAAGTCCGGCCAGTGGATCGGCACGAAGACGAATTCGCTGTAGGCGGCCTGCCACATCAGAAAATTCGACAACCGTTGTTCGCCGGAGGTGCGGATGATCAGATCCGGATCGGGGATTCCCTGCGTATCGAGATGCTCGTTGAGCGTCTCGGCGGTGATGCTGTCGGCCGTCCGCTTGCCTTCCACCACCTCGATCGCAAGGCGCTGCGCGGCCATGGCGATTTCGTGGCGTGAACCATAGTTGAAGGCCACCACGAGGGTGAGCCTGGTATTGTTGCGGGTGAGTTCTTCCGCCTCGCGCAACAGCGACGCGATATCGCCTTCCAGGCCGTGCCGTTCGCCGATGACGCGCACGCGCACGCCATCGCGATGCAGGGTGGCCAGGTCATTGCGGATGAAGCGACGCAGCAGACCGAACAGGTCGCTGATTTCGGACGCCGGCCGCGACCAGTTTTCCGATGAGAACGAGAAGATCGTCAGATAGCTGATGCCGAGTTCGTTGGACGCGCGAACGACGCGGCGCAGAGCCTCGACGCCGCGCCGATGTCCTTCGGCACGCGGCAGACCGCGCGCAGCCGCCCAGCGCCCGTTGCCGTCCATGATGATCGCAACATGCGCCGGCGAGGATCGATCAGATCCTTGAGTAGCTGGCGCGGCGGCATTCGACATCGATTGAGATCCCCGAGCGTAAGGTCGGCTGGTCCTGGTCCTATGCGGACCAAACGCTTTCAAGTGGCTTAAGCGCGACCCGTCGCAGCCTAAACCGTCATGATTTCCTTTTCCTTCGCCGCCAGCAACTGATCGACTTCGGCGATCACCGCGTCAGTCGCCTTCTGCACCTCGGTATCATGGCGCTTCTGGTCGTCCTCGGAAATCTCGTGCGCTTTCTCGAGCTTCTTGATGATGTCGAGACCGTCACGGCGGACGTGACGCACAGCCACCTTGGCGGCTTCGGCATATTTGTGCGCGATCTTGACGAGTTCCTTGCGGCGCTCCTCATTGAGTTCGGGCACGCGCAGGCGCAGCGTGGTGCCTTCGGTCGCCGGGCTGAGGCCGAGATTGGAATCGACGATCGCCTTTTCGACGGCCTTGACCATCGACTTGTCCCACACCTGCACCGACAGCATGCGCGGCTCCGGCACGCTGATGGTGGCCACCTGGTTCAGCGGCATGCTGCTGCCATAAGCATCGACCATCACCGGCTCCAGCATCGAGGATGCCGCGCGGCCAGTGCGCAGACCGCCGAGATCGTGCTTCAGGGATGCGACCGAGCCCTGCATGCGGCGCTTCAGGTCGTTGATGTCGAATGGGGCCATAGCGGCCATGCAAGCTCTCCTTGGACTGTCGGCAAGACCCGCACGCGGCCCCTGCCCTCGTTGAAGATCAGCCCGCGACGATGGTGCCGCGACCCGTACCTGTCAGAATGGCGCCGATCGATCCCGGCTCCGCGATGGAAAACACGATAATAGGCAACGAGGCCTCCCGCGCCAGCGCAAAGGCCGTCGCGTCCATGACCTTGTAATTGCCTTCGACCGCCTCTGAATGGCTGAGACGCTCGAAGCGCGTGGCTGTCTTATCCTTCTTGGGATCGGCGCTGTAGACGCCGTCCACATTGGTCGCCTTGAGGACCGCAGCCGCGCCGATTTCGGCACCGCGCAGCACCGCCGTGGTGTCGGTGGTGAAGAACGGGTTGCCGGTGCCGCCAGCGAGCAGCACGATACGGCCTTCCGAAAGATATCTGTGCGCGGTGGCGCGGGTGAACAGTTCGCAGACCTGCGGCATGACCATCGCCGACAGCGTCCGCGCCGGCACAGCCTGGCGTTCGATGGCGGCCTCCAAGGCGAGACAGTTCATCACCGTGGCAAGCATGCCCATGGTGTCGCCGGTCGGGCGCGAGACGCCGCGGGAGGAGACTTCGACGCCACGGAAGATGTTGCCGCCGCCGACGACGACGGCAATCTCGACCCCGAGCTTCTGGGCCGCAATGAGATCGCTGGCGATACGGTCGATGGTGGATTGATCGATGCCGAATGGCTGGCCGCCGGCGAAAGATTCGCCCGACACTTTCACAACGACGCGACGATAGAGCGGCTCAGCCATGATGCGATCGCTTCCTTTCGAGGCGGCAGCTCCCGGCAGCAATCCGCCGGGAGGTCTTACGATCAAGCCATCCCGAGAACAAGAATGGCTTGCTTTGAAACAGCGCTTCGATCTTACTTCTGACCAGAAGCCGCGGCGACTTCTGCCGCGAAGTCCGAGGTCGCCTTTTCGATACCCTCGCCGAGCGCATAGCGGACGAAGCCCTTGACGGCGATCGGCGCGCCGACCTTGCCTTCGGCTTCCTTCACCGCCTGCGCCACCGACTTGCCGGTGTCGTGGATGAAGGCCTGATCGAGCAGGCAGACTTCCTTGTAATAGGTCTTGAGGCCGTTCTCGACGATCTTCTCGATCATCGCATCCGGCTTGCCCTGCTGGCGATACTTGTCCGCCATCACTTCCTTCTCGCGGGCGACCACGGCCGGATCGAGACCGGTCGAGTCCAGCGCCTGAGGATTGGCGGCGGCGACGTGCATGGCGATCTGGCGACCGAGGACGGCCAGCTCATCGGCCTTGCCGGTGGATTCCAGCGCAACGATGATGCCCATCTTGCCGAGACCGTCGGTCACGGCGTTGTGGACATAATGCGACACGACGCCAGCCGACACTTCGAGCTTCTTGGCACGACGCAGGGTCATGTTTTCGCCGATGGTGGCGATGGCTTCGGTGATCGCGGTCTCGACATTGGTGTCGCCGACCTTGTGAGCCTTGATGGCTTCGACGTCGTCGCCGACCTTCAGCGCGACCTGCGCGATCATCTTGACGAGGCCCTGGAACTGATCGTTGCGGGCCACGAAATCGGTTTCCGAATTGACTTCGACGACCACGCCCTTGTTGCCTTCGGTCAGCACGCCGATCAGACCTTCGGCGGCGACGCGGTCGGCTTTCTTGGCAGCCTTGGAGAGACCCTTGGCACGCAGCCAGTCGATCGCAGCCTGCATGTCGCCGTCATTGGCGGCCAGTGCGTTCTTGCAATCCATCATGCCGACGCCGGTGGTTTCGCGGAGGTCCTTGACCATCGCTGCAGTAATCGTTGCCATCGTTATGCCCTTTGCCCGTCGGGGTGAACGCAACCCGGCCGGTGCCGGGGTTCACCACAGGAACCATCATCGAGAGAATGTAGATACGAAACGTGCGGCCGACATGACGGCCGCACGATTTTGTCCAAGCTGAGGCGCGGTCTTTGCCGCGCCGGCAGTTACTCGGCGGTCAGCGACTTGGCCTGGGCAACCCAGGCGTCGGCACGCGCCGGCAGACCGACTTCTTCGCCGATCTTGTGGGCGGTGTCGTGATCGAGTTCGGCAAGCTGCCAGAAGTGGAAGACGCCGAAATCGTTCAGCTTCTTCTCGATCGCGCCGGACACGCCGGTGAGCTTCTTGAGATCGTCGGCGGCGCCGCGCGGACCGGCAAGGCCCTGGAAGCCCGACGGCAGCTCTTCGGCGACGGGCTGCGACGAAGCACCGACGTCGAAGCCGGAATCGCCCTGGTTGCGCGAGATACCGTCGATGACGGCGCGCGCGATCAGGTCGCAATACAGCGTCAGCGCACGGCCGGCGTCGTCATTGCCGGGGACCACATAGGTGATGCCCTTCGGATCCGAATTGGTGTCGACAATCGCCGCCACCGGGATACCCAGACGCTGGGCTTCCTGGATCGCGATGTCTTCCTTGTTGGTGTCGATGACGAAGATCAGGTCGGGCAGACCGCCCATGTCCTTGATGCCGCCGAGCGAGCGGTCGAGCTTGTCGCGCTCGCGCTGCAGGGTCAGACGCTCTTTCTTGGTGTAGGCCGAGGCATCGCCCGAATTCAGCACTTCCTCGAGGTGACGCAGACGCTTGATCGAACCGGAGATGGTCTTCCAGTTGGTCAGCGTGCCACCGAGCCAGCGCGAATTGACGAAGTACATCGCCGAGCGCTTGGCGGCTTCGGCGACGACGTCCTGCGCCTGGCGCTTGGTGCCGACGAACAGGATGCGACCGCCCTTGGCGACGGTGTCGCTGACGGCCTTCAGCGCGGTGTGCAGCAACGGCACGGTCTGCGCGAGATCGATGATGTGGATGTTGTTACGGGCGCCGAAAATGTACTCGGCCATTTTCGGATTCCAGCGGTGAGACTGGTGACCAAAGTGCACGCCCGCTTCGAGCAGCTGACGCATAGAAAATTCAGGTAGTGCCATCGTGATACTTCTCCGGTTGTTCCTCCGGAAGCGTGTGAGCAAAGGGTGTGCGGACAGATGAATCTGCCTGCAGCCCGGTGCCACCGGACGGCGATTA
>SDZE01000497.1 GCA_004173095.1 Bradyrhizobiaceae bacterium | reverse complement strand
GAGACGTTGGCTGCAAGCGTTATCTCGGTGAAGTCACACTCTCTATTCCACCAAGACAAAGGCACATCGGCATCATAACCGAAGGCGCTGTCGTTGGGGTTGCAGTTAAATGCGATAGACGCCGTGCTTGTAAGGTGTAGTGATCCGACTCCGTTGCCAAGCGTTATTGATCAAGGTTCTCAGGACACGCACATGGAACAACGCGTGGCGGCACGATTTTACCTGATCAATGCCGATGTCGTTGTCGCGATGCGCAGAGGTTTAGTATCTCTGCGAGATTCCCAAGTCCGACTGCGCGATGCGACGATCACACAAGAGCACCGTCGCAACCTTACGGAGAATATGTATTTGAGATCCCCCTGAGGGAGTGAGAACCTTGTTGGTAAGGGCCGGCCGGTTTCGTAACCTCACCTTGGGTTCGTTGGAACCTGCTACTTTTGGTGGAATGATGTTGGCGACTCGAAGTGGTGATGCCGCAGATCATGCAGGTGCAAGCTGGAACGCCCTCTCATTTTCATCCGACGTCGATACATTCGGGTCGGCGCCTTTGGACCTGAGTTCAAAGGCTGCTTAAAGTCCCGTCTCGCGACGGCTTCTCGCGCATCTTCCCTGGTCGCTTCGTCAGCCAGACGTGCCCCGCGGCGCTGCCAGATGGCCGAAGTTCGGTGCCCATGTCTGAATCGTAACGAGGCCCGTACCCGGCGCCCTGAGCCTTGGTCACCAGCGTCAGAGCGCTGCTTGATTTGTCGATGCGATCCGGTGCATTCGCGGATTTCTCCGAGATAGGCGCGTTCCGCTAACGAGACGTCTGCTGTGCAGCGTCTCGAGCAGAATCACATCTGACCGTTGATTCAAGCGATCGAGCACAAATCAGACAATCGTGAGCATCTGATCGGGGTTCTCCACATGCCCTTGCTTGGTTGCTTCGCATTTTACCTATTTCGCTACCGTTTCTTCAGTCTCGTGAGTCATTGCAGGACCAGGGAGACATATGTGGGTAAGGTTTGGCACCGGCTCTTCGCGCCAGTCGCGGACGACGTGAGGCTTGAGCTTATTGGAGCTCTATTTCAGACCAGGACGCCGATCGCACTCGGCGGCGCGACATTGGTGCTCGTGCTCTTGCATTCGATGATGGCAGCCAGTGGGCTTTTTATTGGTGTGCTTGTCATAGCCAGTATCCTGGTCACGATCAGCCGTCTTCTGCTCAATTCCGCTTTTCAGAAAGCCAGGTCCAAAGCTTTGGAGATTGGGCCAGCGGTCACATGGGAAAAGCGCTACGCCGTCGGGTGCTTCGCCTTTTCGACTCTGATTGGCACCGCTGGCGCGCTTGCCTTCCAGACGAATAATTCGGGTCAGCAGCTGCTTGCGACTGCACTTGTGTTTGGATACGCCGCGGGCGCGGTCTGCCGCGTATCGATCCGCCCCATCATCTGTGTACCAGCCGTCGTACTCGCCGTATTGCCCACCGCTGTGTCGTCGATGGCGCGGCTACAGGCAGATCACATTTTCTATGCCGTACTTCTCACGATGTTCGTGCTCGGGAGCATCGAAACAATTCGATTTCTGTACCGCATCAACATCGAACAGATTTCGCTGAAGCATGACTTCGCCAAGCTCGCAAGGCATGATGCGCTCACGGGCCTGGCAAACCGGCTTGGATTTAAAGAGCGCCTGAAGCGCGCCGCCATGCGCGCTCACAGCAGAGGCGATATGATAGCGGTTCACAGCATCGATCTCGATCGTTTCAAGGAAACTAACGACAAGTGTGGCCACCCGGTGGGAGATGCCCTGCTTCAGGCTGTTGCAGGCCGCTTGAACGGCATGCTCCGCGACGACGATTTTGCCGTCCGTCTTGGTGGAGACGAGTTTGTGGTGGTGCAGGTGGAAGTCAGTCATTCGCGGGAGGCGTTATCATTGGCGCGCCGAGCCATTGCCGCATTGAACCAGCCGTTTGTCATCGGAAGGCACGAGCTCAATATTGGAGCGAGCATTGGCATCGCCATAGGCCGCGACTCGGAAGACCTTGAAGGCTTGATGTTGGCGGCAGACAGGGCGCTCTACGCATCAAAAACAAACGGCCGCAACCGCGCGTCTTTTGCGCATCTGGGTGAAGCAAAACTGCCTTCGACAGGCTGACGGGGATCGCAATACTAGTTATAGACCACAGAGACGTCGCGCAGTCCTTTGACTTAGCCGGCTCAGTAACCAGAACCCGGCCACTCGCGCGGTGGCGCGCGACGCGTGTCTGCGCTGCGCGTTACTCGACCTTGGGACCGGACTTTCCGTCCGGCGTGACGTCGATGGCCATCGCACGTCCGGTGACTTTTGGTGTGGGGCGGCAGTCCTTCATGCAGGGATTGCTGTTCCAGAACTGCTTCTCGGAAGTCTCGCGATCGTCCTCGAAAAACGCTGCCGCGTTCGGCATCTTGATCGTCGTGAAGTTCTTCTCGTTGAGTTCAAAGTTGTCGTCCTTGACCACGTCATTCATGCTGAGGATATAGGCCGTCAGCGCGTAGACCTCGTCATTGGTCAGCGACTGCGCATTGCCGTAAGGCATCGCGCGCTTGATATAATCGAATACGGTGGAGAGCTCGGGCCAGAACGAGCCGACCGTCTTGTCCGGCCGATCCGCCTTCAGCGTCCCGGCGCCGCCCGCGAGCACAGGCCAGCGGCCGACGCCCTGCCCGAACTCGCCATGGCACGACGCGCATTTTTCCTGAAACAGATCGTCACCCTGTTTGACGGTGCCCTTGCCGACCGGCAGCCCACGTCCGTCGGGCCGCACATCGGTGTCCCACGCGGTGATTTCTTCCGGCGTCGCCGCACGTCCCAGCCCGAGTTTCACCGCGGGCTTGGCAACTTCGCGGTTCGCCACCTGCTGCGCCGAGCTGGGCGCGTTCATCCCGCCGATCAGAAACATGGTCAGCGCGAGCGCCAGCAGATTAGCCGATTTCGACATTTTCAGTCTCTCCGCCCGAACGCACCAGCCAGGTCTGAATGCCGTTATTGTGGTAGATCGAATTGACGCCGCGCACCTTGCGCAACTCGTCCTTCGAGGGCTGCACATAGCCGGTGGAGTCGATGGCGCGGGACTGGATCATCAGCTCCTGCCCGGTCCAGTCGAAATCCAAATAGAAGCGCACCACGGACTTGTCGAAGGTCGGGCCATCGATCCGCGCAGTCTGCCAGTTGCGCCCGCCATCCATCGACACATCGACGCGCTTGACCGTTCCGCGGCCGGACCAGGCCAGCCCGCTTAAGACATTGCGGCCCTTGTGCTTCAACGGTGCCTGCGGCGATGGATTGGTCACCACCGACTTCGCATCCATCACGAATGTATGCTTGCGCGAATTTCCGTCGGCCAAGAGATCCGTATATTTCGATGTTTCCTCGCGCGTCTGCCAGGGCTGATCGCCAGCTTCGATGCGGCGAAGCCACTTGACCCACAGATTGCCTTCCCAGCCGGGAATGACCGCACGCAGCGGATAGCCTTGCTCCGGCCGTAACGCCTCGCCATTCATGGCGAATGCGATCATCACATCGCTCAGCGCCTTCTCGATCGGCAGCGACCGGTTCATGCCGGCGGAGTCGGCGCCTTCCAGCATCAGCCACTTGGCACTCGGCTTCAGCCCGGCTTCATCGAGCAGCACTTTCAGCGGCACGCCCGTATACATCACGTTATGAATCATGCCGTGGGTGAACTGGCAGCCGTTGAGCTGGCTGCCGCGCCATTCCATGCCGGAATTGGCGGCGCATTCTAGGAAATACACCTTGTTGATGCGCGGCATCCGCCTGATGTCGTCCATGGTGAACACCAGAGGTTTGTCCACCAACCCGTTGATCATCAGGCGATGATCGGCGGGATTGATCTCGGCGACGCCGCCGTGATGACGCTCGAAACACAGACCGGACGGCGTGATGATGCCGTCGAGTTCGTGCAGCGGCGTGAAGTTGACCGAGGACTCCGCCGACGCCGTCAGCCACGGCACATCGCGGCGGATGACATTCTTTTCGAACTTGGAGGGAACACCATAGGGATGCTTGTCGACGCCATCGCCGAGATAGCGCTGCCAGTCCTGCACCTCGGTGATCAGCGGTTCGGGCTTTGCAGTCTCTGCGCGTGCAGGGTTTCCCGACAATGCCATACCGGCGCCCGCCAGCCCGGCTGCGCTGAGAAAGCGGCGACGATTGAGCGTCTCCGTTGAAGTTCGATCAGTCATGCGACAAGCTTTCCTGTCTCTGCAATATGACGGCCTGCGATCAGGCACCGGTCACTTTGACGGCGGTGTTGGGTTCGATCTTGACGGTCGAGACCTTCGCGACATGAGCCGCGACCACATCCCAGATCGGCGGTCCCTGCGTGTTCTCGTTGACACTGGCCCATCCTGAAACCGTGTAGGTTTTTGCAGCCTCGATGGGCTTGCCGGACTTCAAATGGGTCATGCCTGAAATGCGCGATCCCATCGGCTTGGAAATATCGATCGCGTAGCCCATGCCGCCCATGCGCACCATGTCGCCGCCGCCTTGAAAATACGGATCGGGATGGAAGATGTTGTCGGCGACATCCTCCAGCACTTCCTTGATCTGGGTGCCGGTCATCTGGTTGCGATAGCAGTTCGGATAGGTGATCGCGGTGGCGTTGGTGATCTGCTCCCAGGTGATCGCGTCGCCCGGGATCAGGGTGCCTCCCCAGCGGAAGCCCGGTGACAGCACGATCTCTGCATCGCGCTCCGAAATCATGGCGTTGCAGATCAAATCGTCGAAGGTGCCGTTGAAATTGCCGCGGCGATACAGAAGCGAATCCGTCTTGCCGATCTCGCGCGCCAGATCCTTGGCGAACGGCGCCCGCACCTTCTCAACCAGTGCAGTCATCGCCGCATCGGGCTTGATGGCATCGGCGAACACCGGCATCAGCTTGAAGCGGATATCCGAGACCTTCTTGTCCTTGACCTCGATATCGAGGCGCGACACGAACTTGCCGTGCGAGCCGGTCGCCACCAGCACCGTGTTGCCGACCTTGATCAGGCCGGGCATCGCGTCATGGGTATGCGCCGTCAGGATGACGTCGAGACCCTTCACGCGACCCGCAAGCTTGCGGTCGACATCGAAACCGTTATGCGACAGCAGCACCACGATCGAGGCACCTGCAGCACGGGCTTCGTCCACCTGCTTCTGGATGTCTTCTTCGCGAATGCCGAATTCCCAGTTCGGAAACATCCAGCGCGGATTAGCGACCGCGGTGCGCGGCAGTGCCTGGCCGATCACGGCGATGGTCGCGCCACCGCGTTCGAACATCTTGCGCGCCTCGAACACCGGTTCCTGCCATTCGTTGTCACGAATGTTCTGAGCGAGGAAGGCGAAGGGGGCGGTATCGGCGATCTGCTTGACGCGCTCGGCGCCGTAGGTGAATTCCCAGTGGCCGACCATAGCGTCCAGCTTCAGCGACGACATGACATCGACCATGTCCTGCGCCTTGGTCTGCAGCGACGTCCAGCTGCCCTGCCAGCTATCGCCGCCATCCAGCAGCAGCACCTTGTCGTCGCCGCGCTCGGCGCGCACGGCGCCAATGAGTGTGGCGATACGGTCCATGCCGCCCATGCGGCCGTAATTCCTGGCGAGCGAGACGAAATCATCGGCCGTCAATGCGAAGGCATCGGCGGTGCCGGCGGCGATCTTGAAGTAATTGCGAAACTCGGCATCGGTGAGGTGCGGCGGCATTCCCTTCACTTCGCCGACGCCCAGATTGACCGAGGGTTCGCGGAAATGCAGCGGCATCAGTTGCGCGTGGGTGTCGGCGACGTAAAGAATGGTCACCGTGCCCAGCGGATCGAACCGCAGGATATCGGCCTGTGTCAGGCGCTGTTGCGCCGCCACGCGGCCGAGCGGCCCAAGGCCGCCGCCGATGGTCAGCGCCGACGCAGCCGCCGTCGCTTGCAGGAAATCCCGCCTCGATATCATGATCCACCTATGATCCCTTCCGGTGGGAAGGGTGAATGTTCAGAAGAACGTCGGCTGCGCGCCGTCAGGCAACGGTCAGCTTGTTGGTCGCGACGTAGTCGGAGCCGTCGTCATCCTTCCAGGTGAAGGTGAATTCGCCGGATTCCGCCGCCTTGTAGAAAAACGACTGATAGGGATTGGCCGAGATCGCGGGATTCCAGTCGGCCTCGAACACCGTCTTGCCATTGAACGCGGCGGTGAACTTGTTGATGATCTTGCGCGGCACGACCTTGCCGGCTGCATCCTTGCGCTGGCCTGATTCCATTTCGTGAGAGATCAGCGTCTTGATCTCGATCAGTTCGCCCGGCTTGGCCTGGGTCGGAACACGAACGCGCGGGGTTGGTTTGGTTGCCATGGGAAAGTCCTCGCCTGAATGATCTGTTCTGTGAACGAAGCCGGGCGACTAGCCGCCGCAGCCGCCGATCGTGACCTTCACATTGGCTTTCGCCATGTACAGTTTGCCGTTGGACATTTCGGCGATGCAGACGATGTTCTGGGTTTCCGCAAGGCGCATCCGCGTCGACGCCGACGCCTTGCCGCAGGCCGGCGTGAATTTGTAGCTGACCACGCCCGGCATTGGATTGCCTTCGGCAAACACATGCACCGACTTGACGTAGTCTGCATCGGTCATCGGGCTCTCGATATCGACATTGACAGGAACGACCAGGCCGTTCTCGGCGATCTCGGGCACGTCGAGCTTGATCTTGCCGCTGTCGAATTTCTTGTCGCCATACAGCTTCTTGATTTCCGCAGCGACGGCCTGTTCGTCGGCGAATGATAATCTGGGTGCGAGGATTGTTGCGAGACCAGCGATCGCGGCCATGGCCAACACTTCGCGGCGGGTCTTCTCGACCGGCTTCAGAACCATGCGTGTTTCCTCCTGCAGGATTTTGGCGATCCCATTACGATAGTATCGCTTGACGATTCCAAGTCTGATCTATCTTATCTGCACATATCATTATATTCTTTTTCTTGAATGTAAAGATATGAAACGCACAAGTGCCGCAGAGACGGTGATGTGGAGGGGACAGATGAGGAAGACCGTCATTCGGTCGGCGGCAGCGGCCAT
>SDZE01000477.1 GCA_004173095.1 Bradyrhizobiaceae bacterium | reverse complement strand
AAGGGCAACATCGTGTTCGACAAGCATATCGAGTTCGATGATTGATTTTGGTGACTGACAAACACTGTCATTCCGGGGCGCGCATCTTTGCGCGAACCCGGAATCCCAGAATGTTCAGCGCCTGTTGCCACACACACCATGTCGAGATTTCGGGTTCACGCGCAACCGCGCGTGCCCCGGAATGACGGGTAAACCTCCGAGCACCCCCTGATGGATCTCGTCCTTCAACTTCTCTTCACCGGCATCGGCATCGGTGCGGTCTATGCGCTGGTGGCGCTCGGCTTCGTGCTGATCTTCCGCGCCACCAATGTCGTCAATTTCGCGCAGGGCGAATTCTCGATGGTCGCGGCCTATATCATGGTGGTGTGCGCCGTCGATCTGGCGCTGCCCTACTGGCTGTCCTTCATCATCGCGCTGGCGGGCATGGCGCTGGTCGGTCTCATCTTCAATCTCGGCGTCTATTACCCGCTGCGTCACCGCACCTATCTGCCGGTCATCATCGCCACCATCGGCGCCTCGATCCTGATGGCCAATGGTGTGCTGGCGCTGTACGGCCCGCAACCCCAGGTGCTGCCGGGCTGGTTCGAGACGCCGGGCATCCAGCTTGGCCCGGTCTATCTCGACAGCCAGTATCTCCTCATCATCGCCGTCACCATCGTGCTGGTGATCTTCAATTACTGGTTCTTCGAGCACACGATGCTCGGCAAGAAACTGCAGGCGACCTCGCAGGACAAGGAGATGGCCTCGCTGCTCGGCATCTCCGTCTCCACCATGATCATGATCACCTTCATCTATTCGGCGGTGCTGGGCGGCCTCGCGGGCCTCCTGGTCGCGCCGATCCTGTTCGTGTCGATCCAGATGGGCTCGACCATCGCGCTGAAGGCGTTCGCCGCCACCATCATCGGCGGGTTCGGCGATGTCGCCGGCGCCATCATCGGCGGGCTTGCGCTGGGGATCATCGAAACCTTCGGCGCGGCCTATGTGTCGGTGCCCTACAAGGACGGCTTCGCCTTCCTGGTGCTGGTGCTGTTTTTGGTGTTCCGTCCACAGGGCATCTTCGGCGAACGTGTCGCGGAGAAAGCATGAGCACCTCCAGCGAGAACATCCCGGCCGTGGTCATCACCCGTCCGAAGCCCCTGTTGCTGCGCCACGCGCCGTATTTCATCGGCGCCGCCATCGTGGTGGCGCTGGCGGCGTCGGCCTCGTTCGACGGCTACATCCTCAACATCCTGATGCAGGCGACCACTTTCGCCATCGCCGTGTTCGGCCTGTCGGTGGTGCTCGGCCTGTGCGGCCAGATCAATCTGGCGCAGGCAGCGTTCTTCGGCTTCGGCGCCTATGCGGTCGGCATCGGCACCACCGACTATCAGCTCAGCTACTGGCTCTGTCTCGTCGCCGGCTGCCTGATGGCGCTGGTGGCCGGCGCCGTGCTCGGCCTGTCGACGCTGCGGCTCGGCGGGCATTATCTCGCCATGGTGACGAT
>SDZE01000074.1 GCA_004173095.1 Bradyrhizobiaceae bacterium | reverse complement strand
CGTGTATGCGAAAATGATGATCGAGCGCGGCTTCGTGGTCGGCGCCACGCGCCTCACCAAGCGCGTCTGGCAGCTCTATGTTGCCCACGTCATTCTGTTCGTTATCTATATTGCAGCCATCGGCTGGGTGGCACAGCGCTACAACGATCCTGACATCATCAACGAGTTCAACGTCGCGGGGCTGGTCGACAATCCGATCCAGACCCTGACCAACGGACTGCTGCTCAAGTTCAAGCCGCTGAATCTGGACGTGCTGCCGCTCTACATCGTACTGATGGGCTTCTTCCCGCCGGTTTTGTGGATGATGTTGCGCAGGCCGGACATGACCATGCTGGCGTCGCTGGCGCTGTATTTCGCGGCCCGCCAGTTCGGCTGGAATCTTCCGGCCTATCCCTACGGTACCTGGTATTTCAATCCGTTCACCTGGCAGCTGCTGTTCGTGTTCGGCGCGTGGTTCGCGCTCGGCGGCGCGCTGGAATCGCGCTCGGTGATCCGCTCGAAAGTGCTGCTGTATTTCGGCATCGGCTATCTGTTGTTCGCACTGGTGATGACCATGGCCGGCCGCTTCCCGGACTATGGCCACATGATCATGCCGGATTGGCTGTTCGACGCCTTCAATCCGAACGACAAGACCAATCTGGCGCCCTATCGCGTCCTGCATTTCGTCATCATCGCCTTCTTCGTGACGCGCTTTGTGCCGAAGGAATGGAAGGGGCTGGAATGGCCGGTGTTTGCGCCGCTGATCAAATGCGGTCAGCAGTCGCTCGCGGTGTTCTGCGTCGGCGTGTTCCTGTCCTTCGTCGGACATTTCCAGCTGATGATGTCATCCGGCTCGTTCCTGGCGCAGGTGTTCGTCAGCGCAGCCGGTATCGCGATCATGACGCTGGTCGCCTATTACATCTCGTGGTCCAAGAAGCAGGACAAGCCATTGCCGAAGCCGGCCGTGGCACCAGCCCCGCCGGCGGAGCAAGCATCGAAAGCAGCTGAGTAGCTTTCTCACGGTAGGGACCGGAGTTAGCTCGTCGGCTGCGGATGTCGGGCGATATTGTGGGGGAAATGGTCGGGGCACAAAGATTCGAACTTTGGACCTGCGGTACCCAAAACCGCCGCGCTACCAGGCTGCGCTATACCCCGACAATGCGGACGTCGATACACGCTTCCAACGGAGGCAGCAAGGCCTCCCGAGCGCTTATTTGCCTACCGCTTCCTGAATAGCGGATGCACCACCTGGTCACCCGGCGCGATGCCGTATTTGCGTGCGGTCCCCGCGATCACCTCAAGCACGGCTTTCGCCGGACCTCCCGACGAGACGATGCGCGTCGATTCGGGCTCGGTGTTTTCCGCCACCCGCGTCACCCGACCGTCGGCGCCGATGAAAATCATATCCAGCGAGATATAGGTGTTCTTCATCCACATGGAGATGGTTTGTTCGGGCGTGAAATCGAACAGCATGCCGCGGCCATCGGCCAGCTCCCTGCGATACATCAGGCCCTTGGCGCGCTGCTCATCGGTGACGGCCATTTCGACCGAGAACATCCGCACGCCGTTTTTCGTGGCGATTTCCAGCGGCTGCAGATCGGCAGCGCGGACGGGCTGAGCCACGGCTGTGAGGCAGAGCAGCAGCGCAGACACAAGGGACAGACGCAGGCGAAAGGCGCCGCGAAACGCATGCGGGACGGCAGAACGAAAGAAACCGGTCATCGATGGGATCCAGACTTGACCCTGGCGACGTGCCGGGCGCGCGGACCCTAACCCGCAGCTGCGCCCCGGCGCCAGAGCAACGCTCAGCACAGCCGCGTGAATGGTCGGAGCGTGACGCCATTTGTTGAGAAGGCACATCGACGCGCCGGTCGGGCCAATACGGGCGCCGAGCGATCACGTCATGCCGATCATGTCAGTGCGACGAGAAGCCGGGCGCGCCGCCTTCGGGCTGGATCTCGGCAGCCATCATGCCCTTCGAACCCGGTCCGAAACGCACCAGCACATACTGGCCCGGCCGCAGCTCGGTCATCCCGTACCGCCGCAGGGTTTCCATATGGACGAAGATGTCGGGCGTTCCCTCGCCGCAGCTCAAGAACCCGAAACCGCGGAGCCGGTTGAACCACTTTACCTGCGCGCGTTCCAGGCCGCTGGTCGCCGTCACGGTCACATGGGTACGTGGCGGCAACATCTGCGCGGGGTGGATGGCAGTCGACTCGTCCATCGAGACAACGCGAAACGCCTGCTGTCCTTTGGAGCGCCGCACGCACTCGACAACGATCCGGGCGCCTTCATAAGCAGTCTGAAAGCCGTCGCGGCGTAGCACCGTCACGTGCAGCAGAACATCCGCCGATCCATCGTCCGGGATGATGAAGCCATACCCCTTCGATGCATCGAACCATTTGATGACGCCGCGGATTTCGATCAGATCGACAGCCGAACCTTCGCCCGCGAAAGGATCGACAGACGAGCGCTGTGCGGCGCCGGGATTCTCTCCCGCCGATTGAGGCGCTCCCGCTGAAGGCATCAGCCCCCGCTTCAGCTCATATGCGTCCGACCCCATGGCCCCGGATCCCACTATCAATTGCGCCGCCAGCCGGGCCAGCGCTATCTCTCATGCCGCGTCGAGATGGCTGCTCGATTCGGTGCGAATCTCTTGCGATTCGAGGATAACACTGCCGACTGCTCAGCAAAGACAAAAAACGAACACAGTGCGAAGTATGAACAGCTTGTGCTCAGAATCAGTCTCGCATCAGTGTCGAACGAATGGGCTCAGCGTGTCGCCGATATCGTGATGGATGACAAGGTCCGCATGCTGGTCGTGCTCGGTCACCTCGTTATTGATAATCACCAATCTGGCGCCCGCACGCTTGGCCATCAGCGGAAAACCTGCCGCAGGCCACACCACCAATGACGAACCGACGGCGATGAACAGATCGCATCGCTGCGACAATTCCGCAGCACGTTGCATCTGGTCTTCAGGCATCGCCTGGCCGAACGAGATCGTCGCCGTCTTCACCGGCGCACCGCATGTGGTACAATCCGGTGCAACCCCATTACTGTCGAAGCGCATCTGCACCCATTGCAGCTCGTAGCGCTGGCCGCATCCGATGCAGCGGGCGTAGGTCGTATTGCCGTGCAGTTCGATCACGTCGCTGGCCGCAAATCCCGAGGCCTGATGCAGATTGTCGATGTTCTGGGTAATGACAGCCGGAATCTTTCCCGCCTTGTAGAGCGCCGCCAGCGCGCAATGCCCGCGACCAGGCGTCGCTGCGGCAAAGGTTGCTTCCATCGCAAACCGACGCCGCCAGGATTCATCGCGCGCGTCCTGATCGGCGACGAACTCGTCGAACGGGATTGGCCTGTTGCGCGTCCACAGTCCGCCTGGGGATCGAAAATCCGGAATACCCGTCTCGGTCGAGATGCCAGCCCCGGTGAACGGCACGATGACACGCGCCTCGTCGATCAGCCGACCGAGATACCCCACGCTGCGCTCGATATCTGCCGAAGCCATGATGCGATTCCATTGAAGCCAGAACAGGACTCGACAACGCCGCAGTCAGGCGTTCAGTGCCATCGCGCCAACAGCATCGATGCGTTGCTACTTCTCTTTGCGCGATTCGTTGCCCGTGGCTTGCCGATTAATCTTGTCGATCAGGAAGTCCTCCCGGGTGCGGCCGGCTTCGATCTCGCGCGCCAGCCATCCTGCGATGCCGCCGCGGCCCGTCCAGGTCTCGCCCGTAATCGGGTGCCGATATTTCGGCGCGATCTTGATGCCGCGGATGGTCCCGCCCTTGCCGCTCACACTGCCAATCTCGGCGAGTTGTGCCTGCAATTCTGCGCGGTGCGCCAACAATTGTGCGTCGATATCTTTCCGCAACGACAGCAATTCGGAAATGGTCAGAGTCTTCAGATCGGGGGCCTGCATTACAGTCTCCGGACAAATAATCACGCTCTTCAAATCACGCGCAAAACGCGCGCTTGAGCATGGACGCTTCAAAACAAATAAACCAATTCGGTACCCACGCACCGCATGTGTCGCCGGGCGTGTTTCGTGCAAGCGAGGAAACGCTGCGGCACATTCTGCGTCAAGCGGAGTGCGAGACTTCTATCCACGGCAAATGCGCCGTGCACATATCCCCCTCGCATTGGCGACAGGTATCGCCCCGGATTACGTCACGACCCGGCCCGATGGCGCAACACATCCCAGGTTGCGATGCCCGTGGGGCATGGCGCAGACCACGAGTTGGCTACCCTGTGAGATCGAGGTTGCCGTGCTTGATTGCCATGGTCGCCACTGCGCAAGAAGCGGCCGCCCCGCAATTCACGCGGGCTTGCGGAACGATGTGGACGTCAACAGATTGTAAAAACGAAGCAGCTTCCCCGATGCTTCATTCTTGAAAGCCCCGCCCTCCCCCGGCGGGGCTTTCTCCGTTGGAAGATGTCTTGCTGCAGGCCTATCGAGAACGCTATCTGCCGAGATGGCGCCGCACGGCGGCCACGGAGGGACCGACGGCATCGATTGCCGAATTGAGATCGTCGGCAGAAATGCCGAGACGATACGCCCAGTAGTTCCGCTGGGTGTCGTCGCTGCTGTCGATGGTCGGCGGAGGCCGGACGCTTTGCGCGGTTTCCGACGCCAGGACCGATGAGACCGGGGCAAGACGGATCATGATGGCAGGCTAGCATGTGCAACGCGGCCGAACAGCCGGCGTTCGGCATAGTGCTAACGGATGCCTAATGCACCGCAAGAAAGGCCCACACTCGGCTGCACTTCAGCCGCGGCTTCAGGCAGTTCACGGCACAGGCGCGCCGGTTGGCGGAGTTACTGGATCGCGGCGCCGAGGGACGCTTGCGCTTCGCCCATGGGAATGCAGGACTTTTTGCGACGCAGGCCGCGTATGGCACCGGTTACTTTGAGGATCTTTCCCACTGAACATGAGCCGTCGTTGACCAGAGCGCTCTCATAGGGCGCCAGAACCAGCGGCTCCGATGTCCGGATCGATTGTGCGCCGGCCGGCGCGGCACCGACGAGAAGAACGAAACTGAAAATAGCCGATACGCGAACACGCATTGTCGTCCCCAAAAAACGCAGCAGAACCCAATACCAGCCCAGGAGTTAATCGTCTCACCCCGTTGGCGCTTTTGATCGCCTGATCGTAGACGCCCGGCTCGTCACTATCATGATGCCGGAGCCGGCAGAGTTCAAAGCAATTTTCGCGCCGCGCTGATGAATACGCTCAGAGCGTGACTTGCGTGTGACCACAATCCTTGCAGGTGAATTCGGCGCGTGTGACGCCCTTGGGGGCAGAGACTTTGTTTGGAGCACCGCATTTGCCGCAAGTGGATGGCAGCCGCGTATCACCCTGCTTCACCACCACCGTCTTGCGCTCGAGAGATTCCCGCATCAACCGTTCGGCTTCTTCGCGCATGGCCTGTTTGCTCATTTGTCTCCCCATTGGCAGGCCACCCCGGCCGCCGCTTCCCCGTTATAGCCGATCCTGGCGACGCTTCCCTAGCACCTAAATTCAGTCCGCCCGTGGCCATGAGGAACGTTTTCAGCTTAGCGGCGTTTCGAACGGTTGATCGATGTCAGAAGCATCGCCAAATGCTAAAAGAAAGAACAAATGGAAGACGATCCGAAATCGTCGGCGCGTGCCGATATCGAAAAGCGCGTACAGAAGTTCCGTGAAAACCAGTCGAAGCTGCAGCAAGAGCGTGAAGGCTTCTATGACACGATGATCGAGAAAGTTCGCGCGACGGAATGGAATGAGTTCGTGACGCCGTCGCGCAAGGACGAATCTGACCGCGGATGATCAGCAGGCATTCGCGGCTGCACGACACTCAGCATATTGAAAAGGCCCGCAGCGAATGCTCCGGGCCTTTTTCACTTCTTAAGTTCACGGTCAGTTCAGCTGTCAGCGTCCTTACCAATAGCCGTACGAACGATAATAGCGCGGACCGCCGTAGCCATAACCGTAGCGGGGTGCATAGTAACCGCCGTAGCCGCCGTAGTAAGCCGGGCGATAGCGTGGCCCGTAATAGCGTGGACCACCATAATAACGCGGGCCGCCATAATAGGCGTAGCTCGGTCCGTAGTACGGCCCGTAGGCGCCAGCGGCCAATGCGCCTGCGACCAATCCAAAGCCAATGGCGGGTCCCGGCCCCCATCCGCGGCGCCAGCCATGCGCTTCTGCCGGCGCGCTCACCGAGACCGCGCCGAGCGCCGCGATCGAAGCCAGAATAACTGCTGCTTTCTTCATGAGAAAATCTCCCGTGTTACCTGCGACCATAACGCGCACCGCTATGGTTGGTTTCAGGCCGTTTGGTTTCCAGGCGTGTCGAATTTTGCAGCCGCTCGGCCGTGATGGCACCCAACCACCGCCGCTTAAAACTCCATTCACCATAACGGTCCGCCTTTCGGAACGGCCCTCGGATTCAACTCTTTCATTCATCGCTATGGCGACGTGTCGATGCACTGTCGTTGTCGCATACCCTCAGAGAGGAGCGATGAGATGATGGAACAGATCGCCAAAATTGACGTGGCTCTCGATGAACTGCTGGTGGGCCTCGGCGGCATGGTGCTGCGCCTTGCCCATCCGGAAGTGACACGTACCCACGATGAGCGTGAAGCGCTTGCTCGCTCCGTCAATCAGTTTTCAAACTGCGCGGCGCGTTCGCGCGACCCGAGAGTGCTCCAACTCAATGAGGATCTGAAAGCAACATTGAAGCCGCAATTGCGTCTCGTCGTGAGCCGCTGAAACCGGGAACGTTTCGAGTCTGCATGGGTTGGACCAGCAACTCAACATGGAGGAAACCATGGCTCTCGAAGCAAGTGAACAAGGTAATCTAATCGGAAGCGACAAGGTTGAAGGCACTGCCGTTTACGGGCCTGACGATCAGAAGATCGGATCGATCGAGCGCGTCATGATCAAAGAAAAGCGGTCGTGTTTCCTACGCCGTGCTGTCGTTCGGCGGATTCATGGGGATCGGCGATGATCATTACCCGCTCCCGTGGCAATCGCTGAAATATGACACCGAACTTGGCGGCTATCGCACCGGCGTGACCCAGCAACAGTTGGAGAAGGCGCCCAAATATGAAGGCGA
>SDZE01000148.1 GCA_004173095.1 Bradyrhizobiaceae bacterium | reverse complement strand
CCCTGCGCGCGCCGTTGCAGCCCGCCGCAACACGACCCAGCCGCCTGCGCCCCCCACCGCCACCGAGCGCGCCATCGCCGCCGCTGCCCTGCGGTATGAGCAAGTGCTCGGCTATCGCGCCATGCCGAGCGCCACCACGCTGCGGTCCGGCCAGCCGCCGCTCAACTCCGCGCAGACCGTGAACGTGGTCCCCGAGCAGGTGATCAGGGATCAGTTGCCGCGCAATCTCGACGACGCGCTCAGCAATATCAGCGGCATCACCCAGACCAACACCCTCGCCGGCACCCAGGACGCCGTGATCCGCCGCGGTTTCGGCGATAATCGCGATGGCTCGGTGATGCGCAACGGACTGCCGCTGGTCCAGGGCCGCGCGCTCAATGCCACGGTCGAAAGTGTCGAAGTGCTCAAGGGCCCGGCCTCGCTGCTTTACGGCATCATCGATCCCGGCGGCCTCGTCAACACCATCAGCAAGCGGCCCGATCTATTCCAGCACGGCTCGGTGACGCTGCTCGGTTCGACCTTCGGCAACGCCAAGAACGGCATCGACGGCGCCGTCGATATCACCGGCCCTATCGGCACCAATGGCCTAGCGTATCGTTTCATCGCTTATGGTCAGGACGAAACCTATTGGCGCAATTTCGGCACTCGCAAGGAAACCCTGATCGCGCCGTCGCTGTCCTGGTATGGCGAAGACACCACGGTGCATCTGAGCTACGAGCACCGCGACTTCTCCTACCCATTCGACCGCGGCACATCGCTGGATACGCGCACCATGACGCCGCTGGCGATCCCGCGCGAGCGACGGCTCGATGAGCCGTATAACCAGATGTGGGGCATGTCAGACCTGATCCAGGCCTCGGTCGATCACCGCATCAACGCGAACTGGAAACTCTACGCGGCCTATAGCTACAACACCGAACGCTTCGATGCGAACCAGCTGCGCATCACCAATGTCAACGCCGCCACCGGGGCTGTCACGCGCAGCAATGACGGCACCCATGGATCGCTCAGCAATGTCTCCGCCGGCGTGTCCTATCTGCGCGGCGACGTCGCGATCGGCGGCTTCCGCCACGAACTCCTGTTCGGCGGCGATGCCCAGTATCGCAGCATCTATCGTCAGGACCTGATCCGGCAGACTACGCCGGCCGGTTTCAACATCTACAACCCCATCTATGGAACGCTGCAGCCCGGCACCACCGTGTCGGCCAGCGACAGCGACCAGACCGATCTGCTCGGCATGCGCGGGCTGTTCGCGCAGGATACGTTCTATCTCACCAACCGGCTGCTGCTGGTGGGCGGCGTGCGCTGGCTCGAATACGAACAGATCGCCGGCCGCGGCCGGCCGTTCACCGCCAACACCAATCTCGCCGGCAACAAGGTGTTGCCACTCGGCGGCGTGATCTACAAGTTCACCGACGAGGTCTCCTGGTATCTGAGCTACACGGAATCGCTGAAGCCGAGTTCGACCATCGCGCCGCTCACCGGCGGCACGGTGATCTCGTCCAGCATCGCGCCGGAAGAAGGCATCCAGTGGGAAACCGGATTCCGCTTCGATATCAACAAGCGGATCTCCGGCACGCTGGCGTTCTATGATATCGACAAGAAGAACGTGCTGGTGTCGCAGCTCAACTCATCGACCGGCATCACCGAATTCCGCACCGCCGGCCGTGTCCGCTCGCGCGGCGTCGAACTCGACGTCACCGGTCGCCTCACCGACAAGATCAGCATGATCGGCAGCTATGCTTACACCGATGCCCGCGTCACCGAAGATCCGACGCTGATCGGCAAGTCGCTGCAGAACGTCGCGCTCAACACCGCCTCGCTGTTCATGGTCTATGACTTCGGCACCCAGTTGCCAGGCCGGCTGCGCATCGGCGGCGGCGCGCGCTATGTCAGCGACCGCGCCGGCGACGCCAACAACTCGTTCGATCTGCCGTCCTATGTCGTGGCCGATACATTCGCCAGTTACGAGGTCAACCAGGGAGGCCTTCCCGTCATCTACCAGTTCAACGTCAAGAACCTGTTCGACAACATCTACTATCCGTCGGCCGTCAACAATCTGAACGTGGCCATCGGCGACGCCCGCCGCTTCTCACTGGCGGCGACGGTGAAATTCTAGCGCGAATCCGCTTCAAAAGAATCTGAGCACCCTCCGCCGTCATTGCGAGCGCAGCGAAGCAATCCAGTCTTTCTTAGCCCGGCTCCCTGGATTGCTTCGCTGCGCTCGCAATGACAGGTGTCAGCGCCAGCCCATCGCCGGCGCCACATGTGTCAGGATCGCCTCGATCACATGAGCGTTGTAATCGACGCCGAGTTGATTGGGCACGGTCAGCAACAGCGTGTCGGCCTCGGCGATCGCCTCGTCACCCTTGAGTTGATCGACGAGTCTGTCAGGCTCCGCGGCGTAGCTGCGGCCGAAGATGGCACGTTCGGTCGCGCTCAGCATACCGACCTTGTCCTGGTCGCCGGCGCGGCCGAAATATATCCGGTCCTGATCGTTCACCAGCGCGAACATGCTGCGTGACACCGAAACGCGTGGTGTGCCCGCATGCCCAGCCGCCTTCCACGCGTCGCGATAGAGCCGGATCTGCTCGGCCTGCTGCACGTGGAATGGCTTGCCGCTCTCGTCGATCTTCAGCGTCGACGATTGCAGGTTCATGCCCATCTGCGCCGCCCACTCCGCGGTGGCGTTGGTGGATGCGCCCCACCAGATGCGCTGGCGCAAGCCTTCCGCATGCGGCTCCAGGCGCAACAGGCCCGGCGGGTTCGGAAACATCGGGCTGGGATTCGGCTGCGCAAAACCCTTGCCTTGCAGCACGTCAAGAAACGCCTCGGTGTGCTTGCGCGCCATGTCGGCTTCCGACTGGCCCTCGGCAGGTGCATAGCCGAAATAGCGATAGCCTTCGATCACCTGCTCCGGCGATCCCCGCGACAGGCCGAGTTGGAGCCGCCCGCCGCTGATGAGATCGGCGGCGCCGGCGTCCTCCGCCATATAGAGCGGATTTTCGTAGCGCATGTCGATCACGCCGGTGCCGATCTCGATGGTCTTGGTGCGCGCACCGACCGCCGCCAGCAACGGAAATGGCGCTGCGAGCTGCCGTGCAAAATGATGGACGCGAAAATAGGCGCCGTCAGCGCCAAGCTGTTCGGCGGCGACGGCGAGATCGATGGACTGCAGCAGTGCGTCTCCGGCCGAGCGGGTCTGCGAAGACGCATTCGGCGTCCAGTGGCCGAAGGAGAGAAAACCGATTTTCTTCATGGCATATACTCGGGGTGAGTGCTGCGGCTGATCTAAGCCATTTCACTCGTTCCGATATAGCCTGAACGGAAACGATAAGTTTCCGAAACCGAAGGCCATCAAACCGAAGCGACGATAGGCGTGCTGCCGGTGGCGACGCACTTGATCGACGGCCTGGGCATCTAGATCAAAAATTGGTTTCAGCGCATTGCCAATGCTTGGGCTTCCGCCTCGCGCTGCCGCTTGCGGGTCTCGCGCATACTCGGCAGATGAATGCCGAGCCGGCTGGCCTGGCGCCGCACCGCCTGCACATTGCGTCGCAGCGCAGCTGCACATGCCATCGGCGAAGCACCGGCCTCCGCCATGGTGCGCAGGCGCGCAATATCAGCTTCGGTCCAGGGTTTGATTAATGGCATCATCAGTGTGGCTCGATTCGAAAACGATTCTGCTCGCAATGGCGCAGATAGGCTGAAATGGCTCGGTTCGACAGCATCAGGCGGCTGGAGGTGCCCTGCTCGATCTGGTAGGCAACGTGGCGCCCGACATAGCCGAACGCATCATGGGCGCTGCAAGTCCCGGATTGCTCCAGATAGGCGAGCGCTATTTTGACAGCCTCCTCGTGAAGTGCATCGACGGACACGATCAGACTGCCAATTCCTTGCGCACGGCGGCGGCCGAATTGCCAACCTTGTCGATCAGCGCCTGCAGTTTCGCCCGATCGATATGAAGCTGCCGGGTCCAGTATTTGACCTCATGCGCTTCGTGCATATTGATTTTGCTGCGGTCGGGTTGGCCCCGATGAGCGAGATTATCCATGGCGCCTCCAATCTGAGTTGCAGCGTGATACCGTATGCAGGCAACGTGGTTTTGGAGCAGTTGTTCCGGCAGCCCGGCACCGCCGGGCTGCCGCGTCACGTCACAGATCGGCTTCAGCCGCAACATTGACGACTGACTTTGCAAGGGTGGAGAGTGCAGCGTCCGTTGCCTTCTCCTCCTTCAGCGTGGCCTCGAGCAGCGATGCAGCATCGCGCATGCCGAGCTCGGTGGCCCACGTCGCCAAAGTGCCGTAGCGGGAGATTTCATAATGTTCGACCGCCTGGGCGGCAGCCGCGAGGCCGGCATCGAGCGCCGGCATGCCCTTGTACTCGGACATGATCTCGGCGCCTTCCGCGGTGATGCCCATGATGGCATCGCACTTCTTGGCGGTCGGCTTCTTGCCAAGGATCTTGAACACGCTCTCGAGACGCTTGATCTGGCCGGCGGTTTCCTTCTGGTGCTTGAGAAAGGCCGCCTTCAGTTGCTTCGATTGCGCCGCCTTGGCCATCTTCGGCAAGGTTGCGAGAATCTTCTTCTCGGCGAAATACACATCCTTGAGCGTGTCGTGAAAAAGATCGGCGAGAAGTTTAGGTTTCTTTGCCATGGGTTCCTCCTGGTATGACCAGCGATAAGCACCCTTGGCGAGCAAGGTTCCCCCAGATAAAACCAAAACGCGAAGCGCCGACGATCGGCGCAACACGGAGTGGCATTCTGTGTGGCGAACACCGCGTCATCGTCATGACGCCAAGCCACCGGGGGCGGCTCACCGGCCCCGGTAACAACAACTGCGAATGCAGCGATCCAGTCGTCGTCTGTCTTGATGGCGTCTCCCAGCGAAAATCGCCAAGGGCGAAGCTCGCGGGCGCAGCGTCTGCGCTTTAGCTTCCCGAGCTCCCTCAGCCTTCCTTGAAGCCATATTCCGGCACGTTACCCGAGGCGCCGTAATACTTGTAAGGCAGGAATTTGCCGGACATGGTGATCTGCACGCGGTCACCCTTGGGGTTTGCAATGCGCTGCATTACCATGTCGAAATCGATCGCCGACATGATGCCATCGCCGAATTCCTCTTCGATCAGCGCCTTCCAGGCCGGGCCGTTGACCATCACCATTTCATAGAAGCGATAGATCAGCGGATCCTGCGGAGGCATCTGGACGTTTTCAGCACGCATCGGGATCTCGTTGAGCATCGCCGTTTCGGCTTTGGTCAGGCCAAACAGTTCGCCGGCGTTGGCGGCCTGCGGCTTGGTCAGTTTCATGTTGCCGAGAATGGCGCCGACGATCAGCACCTCGGAATAACCGCCGATCTGCTCGCAGATATATTTCCAGGTCCACTCTTTCTCGCGCTTGATGTCGAGCAGCTTTTCGGTGAGGTCGGAACGGATCATGGGGATCTCCTTGGTCGGTCTTTGGGGCCTGCGATGTCAGCGCTGGGCGCTGGTGAGAGGGGACATCACCGGTTTCGCGGTGACTGATGCCTCGATGAATGCGGGCCGCACCACCGGGACGCGGCGCGGATCGTGGTTCGGCGTGGTGGCGGTGAAGGTCTTGCTGCGCGTCACCAGGAAATCGATGATGTGATTGCGCAGCGCATAATATTGCGGGTGCTTGTGCAGATCGATGCGCGAGCGGTCTTTCGGCAACGGGTTCTCGACGATCTCCGCCAGCACGGCGCCGGGACCGTTGGTCATCAGGAAAATCTTGTCGGCGAGATACATCGCCTCGTCGACGTCATGGGTGATCATGAACGTGGTCTGCCCTGTCTCCAGCGTGACACGCCTCACCTCGTCCTGCAGCGTGCCGCGGGTCAGCGCGTCCAGCGCCGAGAACGGCTCATCCATCAGCATGATCTTCGGCGTGATCGACAGCGCCCGCGCGATGCCGACGCGTTGCTTCATACCGCCGGAGAGTTCGGACGGTCGCTTGTGCTCGCTGCCGGTCAGGCCGACCTTGTCGATGTAGATCTGCGCATGGGCGCGCACTTTGGCCTTGTCCCAGTTGCGCCATTTCGACGACACCGCATAGGCGATGTTGCCCATCACGGTCATCCACGGCAGCAGCGCGTGGCTCTGGAAGATCACCGCGCGGTCGAGGCTCGTGCCAGAGATCGCCTGGCCATCAACGATGACGGTGCCGTCCGAAGGCTCGTCGAGCCCGGCCAGGATATTGAGCACCGTGGTCTTGCCGCAGCCCGAATGGCCGATGATGCATCCGAATTCACCGGACGGCATCGACAGCCACAGATCCTCGAAGATCGTGGTCGTGCCACCCGACGGCTGCGGGTAGCGCTTCGCGATGCCTTCGATGGAAATGAATTTGTTGCTGCTCATAACTGGACTTTCCACGACGCGCTGCGCCTTCTCCCAGCCGCGCGAAGCGAAGCTTCGCCAGGCGGGGAGAAGGTCGGGATGAGGGGAAGCCTCCGCGGGGTCGGCGCGCGTGGAGAGCCCCCCTCACCCGGATTGCTTCGCAATCCGACCTCTCCCCGCAAGCGGGGCGAGGTAAGAAAGAGCGCATTCATCATGACTACACATTGCATCGCCATCACTCCGGAAACGTAACCATGCGGGTGAAGCGCGCCAGGATCTGGTCGAGCAGCATGCCGACCAAACCGATCATCAGGATTGCGATGATCACATTGGTGATCGACAGATTATTCCATTCGTTCCAGACGAAGTAACCAATGCCGGTGCCGCCGACCAGCATCTCTGCGGCGACGATGACCAGCCAGGCGATGCCGATGGAGATGCGCATGCCGGTGAAGTGATGAGTCCTTGATGGTGTAGAGCGCGAGCGGCATCCAGGCCAGCGGCGAGATCGGCTTCAGCACCTGGATGAACGGATCCAGCGCCTTGTTCATCAAGGGCGACATGCCGATCAGAAAACCGAGCGGGATCGCGACGATGACGGCGATGAGATATCCGAGCCCGACGCGGCCGACCGAATAGCCGAGCTGGATGCCGAGCCCCTTGTCGTTCGGCCCGTTGTCATAGAACGGCCGCTTCAGATGCTCCCATAATTTGGCGCCGACATCGAGCGGCCCGGGCATCGCGGATTTGCCGGTATTGGCGGTGAGGCCCATCAGCTTGGCATATTCCGGCGACATGGTCGCCGCCGTGCCGGTGCTACGTGTCGCCAGATGCCACACGCCGATGAAAGCGAGGAAGATCGCGATGGAGACGACAGCGGCGCGGACGCGAAGGGATGTGATCATGAACTATCTTTCTGCTCCCCTCTCCCCTAGCGAAGCTTCACTTCGCACGGCTTGCGGGGGAGGGTCGGGGTGGGGGCAGCCACAAGCTCTACACGACATAAGAGCCCCCACCCGGCTCACTGCGTTCGCCACCCTCCCCCGCAAGCGGGAGAGGAAAACACATCACGTCGCCTTCTTGATCTTGAAGCTCGCCAGATACTCCTTCGGCTTCTCCGGATCGAACGTCTTGCCCATCACCTGGAACGACTTGTAGGCGGAAGCCGGCGGGGTCTGGCCCATCTCCTTCATCACCTTCGCCGTGTCGGTGGCGAGATAGACCTGCTCGGCGACAGCCTTGTAGTCGACGTCCCCCTTGATCTGTCC
>SDZE01000049.1 GCA_004173095.1 Bradyrhizobiaceae bacterium | reverse complement strand
CCGTTCATGCGCTCGCCCGCATGAACGGTGCCATCCAGGATGAAACTACGGATCCGCTCCATGACCGAGAGCGCCCGATTGCCCGTGCGGACACTTGCTGCCTCGGTCGTTTTGACGATGGTCAGATCAGTCATGTTGATCTCTCGCACTGCAGTAAGTGTGTACACTTTTGCTTCGATGGGTCAGCTCGGTAGAGCATCCTACAACGTTCGCGCGAAATCGTGCATGAAATATGGTCATTTGTACCAGGCAGTCTGTAGAAATGATAATCAGATGGATGAAGTGTATGTAATTCCGATTGACTCAGGTTTGAGACGCGCAATGATGGAGCATCGGAAACGACCAAGGAATGGTGCGTCGCATGGGTTCTGGGAACGCGATCGGCGAAAATGCCATCGAGGAGATCACCGCGGATCGTTCCCCGCATTATGAGCCGTTCGGATGGCATCATTGGCCCGAGCATCCCTGGCTGGCCTATCAATTCCGTCGCGGTCTGGGTGAGACTCAGGAAGGCGGCGGCAGCGTTTCCGAGGTGATGCTGGCGGGATCGCGCATGATCCCCGGCGATCTCGAAAGCTGGCACACGGAGTGGATGGTGATCGCCGATGCCAATTGGCAGCGCGGTCTCGCCGAAGAAAAGCTCGGCCACATCCGCACGGCCATGAACTGCTTCCTGCGGGCGGCCGATTATTATCGGCAGGCGGAATTTCATCTCGAGCCCGATGACGTCAGGCGGCTGCCGACCTTCGAGAAGATGGAAGCCTGCTCGCACAAATTCATCAGCTATCTCAATCCGCCCGGCGAAGTGGTCGAGATTCCCTACGAGCCCGGCAAGCCGATCTGCGGCTATTTCATCCGAGCGCCATTTCCCGGCGACAAGTTGCCGGTGCTGATCTGCATGGGCGGCCTCGACTCCATCAAGGACGAGATGTGGTTCATGCAGGCCCATGGCTGCCTGCAGCGCGGCATCTCGGTGCTGATGGTCGATCTGCCAGGGCAGGGCGGCACGCTGCGACGGCATGGTCTGCCGACACGCGCCGACAGTGAAGTCCCGGTCGGCAAATGCATCGACTGGCTGGAGACGCGCGCCGATGTGGATGCGTCGCGGATCGCGGTCTGCGGCTCCAGCATGGGCGGCTATTACGCCGCGCGCGCCGGCTGCTACGAGCATCGCCTCGCCGCGGTGATCTCGCATGGCGCGGTGTGGTCGGTGCACGACATGTGGGGCCAAAAGGGCGACGATTTCGGCCTGGCGATGCATATCCGCTGGGTGTTTGGCGCCAAGACCATGACCGACGCGCACGAGTTGATGAAGCCGTTCACGCTGAAGGGGCATCTCGAACATATGAAGTGCCCGTATCTGGTGCTGCATGGCGGCCACGACGTGTTGACGGTCACCGCCGCGCGCTCGACCTACGATCATGCCATCGCCCACGGCGTCGATGCGACCTTGCGCGTCCTTGAGCCGGACGAGACCGGCGCCGAACATTG
>SDZE01000564.1 GCA_004173095.1 Bradyrhizobiaceae bacterium | reverse complement strand
CGGGATCTTCCAGCACGAAGGCATGGGTCGAGCCCGAGTCGAACCAGACGTCGCAGATGTCGTCGACCTTCTTCCAGTCTTCATTGGCAAGCGAGCCGAGAAACCGCTCGCGCGCGCCTTCGGCGTACCAGGCGTCGGCGCCGTCCTGCTCGAACGCGTCGGCGATGCGCTTGTTCACGGCGTCATCGCGCAGGATCTCGGCGGAGCCGTCACCGCTTTCGCGCACGAACACCGCGATCGGCACGCCCCAGGCGCGCTGCCGCGACACCACCCAGTCGGGCCGCCCGGCAATCATGCCGGTGATGCGGTTCTGCCCGGCGGCGGGCACCCATTGGGTGACCTTGATGGCGTCGAGGGCGCGGTGACGCAGCGTATCGCCGGACTTCGCGTTGCCGGCATCTGCAATGTCCTTGTCCATCGCGATGAACCATTGCGGGGTGTTGCGATAGATCACCGGCTTCTTCGAGCGCCACGAATGCGGATACTGATGCTTGAGCCGCGAGCGCGCCACCAGCATGCCGCGCGCGACCAGCTCCTTGATGACGGCCTCGTTGGCGTCGCCCTTCTCGCCCTTGTCGTTGAGCACGCGGGTGCCGGTGAAGCCTGGTGCAGCTTCGGTGAGCGCGCCGTTCTCGTCGACGGTGTAGGGGATGGTGGTGGCGATGCCGCGCTCGGTGAGCTGGCGGCCGTTCACCATCCAGATGTCGAAGTCGTCGCGGCCATGGCTTGGTGCCGTGTGCACGAAGCCGGTGCCGGCGTCGTCGGTGACGTGGTCGCCGTTCAGCAGCGGCACGATGAAGTCATAGCCCCCAGCATGGCCCTTCAGCGGATGGCGGCATTCGAGATCCTCGAGGATATCGGACGACAGCTCGCTGCTCTTCTTGAAGGACGTCACGCGCGCCTGCTTGAACACGCTCTCGGCCAGCGCGTCGGCGAGGATCAGCAGATCGCCGGTCTTCAGCCAGTTGTCCTCCGGCGCCTCGGTGACCTCATAGAGGCCGTAGGCGATCTTCGCAGAGAACGAGATCGCGCGGTTGGCGGGCAGCGTCCACGGCGTGGTGGTCCAGATCACGACCGATGCCTTGGCGAGCCGGCCGAATTCGGCGGCGACCGGAAACTTCACCCACACCGCATCCGATGTGTAGTCCTCGTAATCGACTTCCGCCTCGGCCAGCGCGGTCTTCTCGACCACGCTCCACATCACGGGCTTGGAGCCGCGATACAGCGTGCCGTTGGCGGCGAATTTCATCAGTTCGCGCGCGATCTGCGCTTCGGCGAAAAAGTCCATGGTGGCGTAACGACCGTCCCAGTCGCCCACGATGCCGAGCCGCTTGAACTCCTCACGCTGGATGTCGAGCCACTTGCCCGCATAGGCCCGGCATTCCTGCCGGAACGCGATCATCGCCGCGCCGTCCTTGAAGTTCGGCTTGGTCTTGCCCTTGGAGCGGTAGTTCTCTTCCTCGATCTTCCACTCGATCGGCAGGCCGTGGCAGTCCCAGCCCGGCAC
>SDZE01000443.1 GCA_004173095.1 Bradyrhizobiaceae bacterium | reverse complement strand
GTCTTCCAGTCCTGCTTGGCCTGTTCGATGCGCTCCTTGCTGGACGACACGAAATTCCACCACAGATGCCGGGGGCCTTCCAGCGCATCACCGCCGAGAAACATCATGCGGGTATCGCGCAGGGCCTTCACCGTGATGGCGTCGCCGGGACGAAATACCAGCAGTTTCGGGCCTTCATGGCGATCGCCTGCGATCTCGATCTCGCCTTCGACGACATAGATCGCGCGTTCTTCATGGTCGGGATCGAGCGGCAACATGGTGCCGGCTGCGGCATTGACCTCGGCATAGAACCACGGCGACACATTCTTGACCGGCGAGGTTGCTCCGAACACGGTGCCGGAGATCACACGGGCCGTAAAACCGGTGTCCTGCACCGTCGGCAGGCTGTCGGCGCCGTAATGCTGGAACGACGGGTCGATCTCCTCGGAGCCTGCCGGCAGCGCGATCCAGCTCTGCAGGCCGAGCATCTTCTGGCCGTTGGCGCGCTGCACGTCGGGCGTCCGCTCGGAATGCGCGATGCCGCGGCCGGCGGTCATCAGGTTCATGGCACCGGGCTGGATCTCGCGCACATTGCCTTCGCTGTCGCGGTGCATGATGGCGCCGTCGAACAGATAGGTGACGGTCGAGAGGCCGATATGCGGATGCGGCCGTACGTCCATTCCCTTGCCGGCGATGAACTGCATCGGACCGAAATGGTCGAAGAAGATGAAGGGCCCGACCATCTGCCGTTTGCCGTGCGGCAATGCGCGGCGCACGGCGAAACCGTCGCCGAGATCGCGGGTGCGCGGAATGATGACGAGCTCGAGCGCGTCGCAGGTGTGCGGGTCGCCGAGAATGGGGTCGTTGGAAGGATGCCAGCTCATGACCGGCATCTTAGCAGGAAATGGCAGGATGGGAGTAGCCGCAGATTGCGCGACACGCCGTTCCCATTAGCGCATCAAAGCTCTCATATAGTCGCCTCGCGGTCCTCCCTCGTCATGCCGGCGAATGCCGGGTATCCACGTCTTGAACCAAGTCGTATTCAGCCAAGTCCAAGACGTAGATGGCCGGGACATCCAGCGAAGCCCTCGCTTCGCGCTGCCCGGCCATGACGGAGTTCTGGCTGCAATAGACTGGAAGCCCTACAGCTCCTTGATCTGCACCTTGCGGAATTTCACCACGCCGGAGCCGTATTGCAAAGCGAGCGGGCCGGCCGCGTGCTTGGAGTCCTCGACATCGGCGGTCTTCTGGCCATTCAGCATGACCGTCAGTTTGCCGCCCTTGGCGGTGATGTCATAGGTGTTCCACTTGCCGCCGGCTTTCGGCATTGGATCGACCTTCGAAATATCGACGATGGCGCCGGTGCCGTAGCTGGGGTCGGGGCGCTTGTCGAAGATGTTGACCTCGTAGCAGGCCTTGGCGTCGATCACCTTGGGCGTGTCGCAGCGAATGAAGATGCCGCTATTGGCAGCGTCGTCGGCCCAGAACTCGGCCTTGATCTGGAAATCCTTGTAGCTCTTCTTGCTGAC
>SDZE01000227.1 GCA_004173095.1 Bradyrhizobiaceae bacterium | reverse complement strand
TCCAGTGCCGCATAGAGCTCGCGCCATTCGCGCGTCGGCACCACCGGTCCCGCCGCGAGGCCAAGCGGCTCCAGCATCATGCCGATGCCGACCGGATCGGCGGGAAACATTTCGCCGACCAGCGCCACCGTCGGGCGCTCGCTGCGACCGCCGCGCGGCGCCTGCACCGGGCCCTGCTCGACTTCCTTGCGGGCATATTCCAGCATCGCCGCGGCCAGCACATCCTTGGCCTCGGCATGGGTCGGCACGCCGAAACCGGGCACGTCGATGCCGATGATGCGCACGCCGTTGATCTCGTCGGGCAGCAGATCGAGCGGCACACCCGAGGCAGTGGGCACGCACAGATTGGTGATGATGATGGTGTCGTACAGCGCGGGGTCGGCCAGCTTGAACACCGCCTCGCGGATGTCCTCGAACAGCTTTCCAGTTACCAGCGTCTCGGAATTGAACGGCACATAGCCGACACTGCGACGCGCGCCATAGAAATGCGACGTGAAGGTGAGCCCGTAAACGCAACAGGCCGAGCCCGACAGGATCGTGGCCGTGCGCCGCATCCGCAAGCCCACCCGCAACGAGCCGAAAGCCGGACACATACTTTGCGGCTGGTCGTGCGGCCCCTTGGGATAGTCCGCCGCATAGCGATCGAGGATCTCACTCTTGCCGGCGGCTTTGGCGGCGGCGCTCAGTTCGGTCTTGCCGGCGTGACAGCCCAGACCGTCGGTTTTGGTCGCAGCGGCATTGATCGCTGGCGGCGCTACGGCCGCCGCGGTGTCGTCGACCATGATCTCTACCTCGACGGCGTCATGCGCAACCGATTCACCGATTGTGCCGCTGTAGCGAGGAAGGATCGCGTTCATGCTCATGCCCCCTAAGCTGCGTCGTAGACGACTTCGAGGGATGGCTTGTCGATGACCGACTTGCCGCACATGTCTTCCATGGTCGCCGGCTCCAGCACCACGCCGCGGCCAACCACTTCGCCGGCGAAGAGGCCGAGCAATCCATCGGTGGTGAGCGGCGTTGGCCGCACCGGCGGTGCCAGGCCGACATTTTCGGCCAGCGTCTCGAACAACGACGCCCACTCACCGCCCGGCAGCCCGATGATCTCGTAATTGGCGGACTTCTTGCGGATGTCGTCATCGGCGGGAATGGCGGCCAGCACGGGGATCCCGACCGACTTGGCGAAAGCCGCGGCCTCCCCGGTGCCGTCATCCTTGTTGATCACCATGCCGGCGACGCCGACATTGCCGCCGAGCTTCCGGAAATACTCCACGGCCGAACAGACATTGTTCGCCACATAAAGCGACTGCAGGTCATTGGATCCGACAACGATCACCTTCTGGCACATGTCCCGGGCGATCGGCAGCCCGAAGCCGCCGCAGACGACGTCGCCGAGGAAATCCAGCAGCACGTAATCGAAGCCCCATTCATGGAAGCCGAGCTTTTCCAGAAGCTCGAAGCCGTGGATGATGCCGCGACCGCCGCAGCCGCGGCCGACTTCGGGACCGCCGAGTTCCATCGCGAACACGCCGTCGCGCTTGAAGCAGACGTCGCCGATCTTGACCTCCTCGCCGGCCAGCTTCTTCTTCGACGAGGTTTCGATGATGGTCGGGCAAGCACGGCCGCCGAACAGCAGCGAGGTGGTGTCGCTCTTCGGATCACAGCCGATCAACAGCACCTTCTTGCCCTGCTGCGCCATCATGTAGCTGAGATTGGCAAGGGTGAAGCTCTTGCCGATGCCGCCCTTGCCATAAATCGCGATGATCTGGGTTTCTTTGGTGACCTCGCCCATCACCGGCGCATCCGGCTCGATCGCGGCCTCGAGGCGCAGGGCGTCTTGCATGTTGATGGGGGTCGCAACATTCATGAGAACGAACTCCAGTTCAAAACCATCTTCAGGCAAGAGGGGTCGTCGAAAGCCACCCGATAGGCGTCGGTCGCGTGCGAGGCATCGTGACGATGGGAGATCAGTCCATCGAGCGACAGCCGTCCGGACTCGATCAGCGCGCGCGTGGCGATCAGGTCCGACTGCTGCCATTCCGCTGCGACGCGAATGCGGGCCTCGCGCATGAAGGCGGGTGGGAATGCAAATGACAGCGGCGCGCTGTAGAAGCCGGCCAGCACGATTTCCCCCGCCGGGGCCAGACGCCCGATCAGTGCATTCAGCAGGCTCGCGTCGCCGGAAACGTCATAGATGCTTTGATAGTCACGCCGCGTATCGCTGGACGGATCGACCACCTGGTATCCGACCGCATCGCTGGCGCGCAGCGGGTTCGTTTCCCAGACGACAGGCGATGGATGCCCCTGCGCCACGGTGATGCGCGCGAGCAGACGACCGAGCATGCCATGGCCGACGATACATTGCGGCGGCGTTGCGTTCGGTACCGCGATCGCGTGATAGGCGGTCGCTGCCAGCGCCAGTAAAATGCCGCGATCACCCAACTGGCCATCGATCCGCGTGACGCGTTTGGCTGGCACCACCAGCCGCGATGCCGATGCGCCGAACAGTCCGCGCACCTCGCCGAAGCATTTCGCGCCGGGAACGAAGACGGTGTCGCCGATGCGCAGGTCGGTCTCGCCGCTCGCATCGACCACGCGACCAACCGACTCGTAGCCGGGCACCAGCGGATAACCCATGCCGGGAAATTGCGGCATGTTGCCGGACCACAGCAGGCGCTCCGTGCCCGTGCTGATGCCGCTGAAATCGATGTCCACCACCACGTCGCCCGCCGATGGGTCCGTCAAGGCAAGCCTGCTGAGCGAGATCTGCTCAGGCTGCTGCAAGACGATGGCGACGGTTTCCATTGGCGACATCCCATCAAGCGTTCTTTGACGCTCTCCATTTGTGTCAGGTTACGCTGACGCTTTTTTGTGTCAAGAAAAATTAACACCCAGAACGTCAATCTCGTTTGATAATTTTCTTCGCCGTAACCACGCTGGTCAGCATCGGCATGCCTGTCTGCCGCAGTGCGATTTGTGCGAAGCCGGCGCGCTGCAACATGTCGTGCAAAGTCGCGAAGCTGCGCGGACGGCCGGAGCCCATCGCGAGCAGATAAAAAGCAAAATAAGATTCGGTGACTGGCCTGGAGCCATCGGCCAGCGGCTCGGCAATCAGCAGCGTGCCGTTGTCGGGCAGTGCGACGTAGACGGCACGCAGTAACGTCGCGACATGCGCATCGTCGTGATCATGGACGATGCGCACCAGCGAAACGATATCGGCGCCTTCCGGCAGATGATCGCTGAGAAAGCTTCCGCCGATGGCCACGGCGCGGGACGACAGGCCCTCTTCATGAAAGCGCGCGCTGGCCTGATCGGCGACGGCGGGCAGATCGAACAGCACGCAGCGCAGATTCGGGCTCGTCCGCGCGACCGCGGAAACAAACGCGCCATTGCCGCCGCCGACGTCAAGCAGACAACGATGCGCAGCAAATGAGTAAGCGCTGAGAATCTCCTGCGCGATCATCGGCTGCGACTGCGCCATCAGCGATGTGTAGGGCAAGACAGCATCATGCGAGAGATCGGCAGGCTTGCGCGTGCCGGCATAGGGCCAGTACTGCGCCAGCGCACCGCTGCCCGCCTCGCGCCGCAACAGCGCCAGGGGATCGCGAAGATCCTCATACAGCATGGCGTGATGCTGGATCATCGCCATCACACCAGGATTGCCCAGCAGAGCTGCTCCGCGCGGGCCGAGACCGTAACGATTCGCGCTCCGGATCTGCGTCAGTTTCAGAGACAATGCAGCGTCGAGCAGCAGCCGCGTCGATTCGATCGGCAGACGCAGGCGTTCAGCAAGCTCATCTGCATCCATCGGGCCATGCGCGAGCTGCTCGAAGAGTTTCAGCCTGACGCAGGTATAAAGAATCTGCGAATAGACGAAGCCGGCACAGAGGTCGAACAGCTCATTGGCGCGCTTGCGCGCAATCGGGCGCGTGAATACGGAGTAGCGCGCAAACGCCTGAAACCTGGCGCTTGTGAGCATGCGATCACGCAGTCCAAGCAGCCGGTCACGCCACGTCAACCGGGCCGCCAAATGCTTGCCCGGCTTTTGTTCGTCAGCCCTCGTCGCTACACCATGCGCGACGCCAGCCATGACGGCTAGGCCGCGAACTGGGCGAGCTTGGCCGGCACCAGCCGACGCGCTTCCGACATCATGAGCGCACGCAGCTCGTGACCGTTCTCGCAGGGCGGCATCGCAGCGATGGCATCCCGCACGAGCTGGTGCAAATGATGCACGGCGCCATCGAGCCCATAGGCGATCACCGCACTGGGGCGACCGTGAGCGACATCCTGGCCGACCGGTTTTCCGATCTCGTCTTCGTCAGCAGCGGCGTCGCGGATATCATCGGCAACCTGATAGGCCTCGCCGAGTTTGTCGCCCAAAAGACGCCAAGGCTCCGCATCGACTCCCGCGGCGGCAGCCCCAGCGACGCTGGCGGCGGCGAACAAAGCGCCGGTCTTGGCGCGATGATAATGCGCGAGATCGATCTGCGGTTCGCATTCCCATGCTTGCCCTGCAACGATGCCGAACGGCACACCGACCGCCTGCGCAACCGTGACGGTGAGCATCGCCATGCGGTCTGGGACATCCCGCAGCGACGCCAGCGTCTGGAAAGCAAGCACGATCAAGGCATCGCCCGCGAGCACCGCGAGCGGCTCGCCGAATGCCTTATGCACGGATGGCCGGCCGCGCCTGATATCGGCTGCGTCGAAACAGGGAAGATCGTCATGCACCAGGGATGCGCTGTGCAGCAGTTCGAGCGCTGCACCGGCGGCATCCGCGGCCGCCGGATGGTCCTCACCGCAAGCGGCGGCGACGCTGTGACAAAGCCGAGGCCGGATGCGCGCCCCCTTGGGAAAGACCGCATAGCGCATGGCGGCGGCCAGGCGCGGTGGACATCCGGAGACATCGGCCCGTGATAGGGCGTTGTTGAGGGCTTGCTCGATCCGGCTGGCAACGTCCATGGCGCACTCCATCCTCGGGTGGCATTGGCGTCAATTTGACATGTCGCTTATGTGTGTCAATCTATATTTACATGATCGGAAGTCGAAAATACGGTTCAGCCTCATGACGGAACGACGCGTTGTCATCGTGGGCGCGGGCGTGGCCGGACTAAGCGCGTCGCTGGCGCTCGCCGCGCAAGGGTTCGATGTGACTGTCCTCGAACGCGGCCCTGCGCCAGGGGGCAAAATGCGGCAGATAGCGATCGGTCCGGCGGAGATCGACAGCGGCCCGACCGTGTTCACCATGCGATGGGTGTTCGACGAATTGTTCGCCGCTGCGGGTCTCACATTCTCGCAGCATGTCCAGCTCCGCCCGTTGCAGACCCTGGCGCGGCATCGCTGGGATGGTGGCGCCGGCCTCGACCTGTTCGCCGATCACGAACGCAGCGTCGATGCCATCGGTGATTTCGCCGGACCGGCGGATGCCGAGGGCTACCGCGCGTTCTGTCGCGATACAAAGCGGATCTACGACATTCTCGAAAAGCCCTTTTTGCGGGCGTCGCAACCGAGCATGCGCGGACTGATCGGCGCCAACGGCTTGCGCGGATTGATGCAGCTGCCGCAAATTCAACCGTTCACATCGATGTGGTCGGCACTCGGTACGTATTTTTCCGATCCCCGGCTACGCCAGTTGTTCGGGCGATACGCCACCTATTGCGGCTCGTCACCTTATCTCGCGCCGGCAACGCTGATGCTGGTGGCGCATGTGGAGCGCGAGGGAGTCTGGAGCGTCGATGGCGGCATGTGCGGTCTGTCAAGAGCACTATCGGAATGCGCGACGAGATCCGGCGCGACCTTTCGTTACGGACAGGAAGTAAGCGAGGTTGTTGTCGAAAGTGGACGCGCAAGCGGTGTGCGACTGGCAAGCGGCGAACGTGTTGCAGCTGACGCCGTGATCCTGAATGCCGATGTTTCAGCGGTCGCCTCCGGATCGCTCGGCCAGGCCATCCGTCACGGCACCCAAACCATTCCGGTAAAGGCGCGGTCGCTCTCTGCGATGACGTGGAGCCTCACCGCAACAACCGAGGGCTTTCCCCTCACCCGCCACAATGTGTTCTTCTCGCGCGACTATGCCGCGGAGTTTCGCGACATCTTGCAGCGCGGCGCTCTGCCGCAAGAGCCGACCGTCTATGTCTGCGCGCAAGATCGTTGCGATGAGGACGGTCCATCCCGAGGCGAAGAGCGGCTTCTCGTTCTCGTCAACGCGCCACCGAATGGCGATCGGCATCACTACGACACGACGGAGATCGAGCAATGCGCGATGCAGACCTTCAACCTGCTGGAGCGGAACGGCCTGAAGATCCACCGGCGACCGGACGCCACACAAGTGACGACGCCGGCCGACTTCGACCGGCTGTTTCCGGGAACGGGCGGCGCGCTGTATGGCCGAAGCTCGCACGGGTGGACAGCGTCATTCCAGCGTCCGGGAGCCCGAACGAAAATTCCGGGTCTGTATCTGGCGGGGGGCAGCACGCATCCCGGGCCGGGAGTTCCGATGGCAGCGCTATCGGGCCGCTCGGCGGCGGCTTGCCTTCTTGCCGACTCGACTTCGCGCAGAACTTACCCCCGAACGGCTATGTTTGGTGGTACGTCGACGCACTGAGCGACGATGGCACGCATGGCATCACCGTGATCGCATTCCTTGGCAGCGTGTTCTCACCCTATTACGCCTTTGCAAGACGCAAGGGACCGGCCGATCCCCTCGACCATTGCAGCATCAATGTCTCGATCTATCGCAAGGGCGGCAATCGGTGGGCGATGACGGAGCGGCCACACGGCGCCGTTGAGCGCAGGACGAATTCTCTATCGATCGGACCGAGCCATCTGCACTGGGATGGTGACTGCCTGACCATCACCATTGACGAGATCACGGTGCCGATACCGCGGCGCATCCGCGGAACGGTTCGGGTTCGACCCGCCGCCATCACGCAGCAGGGCTTCGTGCTGAATTCGCAGGGCGATCACAACTGGTGGCCAATTGCGCCCAGCGCCCATGTCGAAGTCGCGCTGCAACGGCCCGACCTGCAATGGCAGGGGCGCGGCTATTTCGATACCAACCAAGGCAGCGCGCCGGTGGAGGCGGGCTTTTCCGATTGGCAATGGGCGTGCGGACCGACGCGAAATGGAGCCGTTATCCTCTATGAAGCCCTTCGCCGCGACGGTGGCGTCACAAATCTCGCCCTCGA
>SDZE01000297.1 GCA_004173095.1 Bradyrhizobiaceae bacterium | reverse complement strand
TTTACATGATCCTGAGCACTGTCGATAAGATTTTCGAACTATCAGCCGTCATTGCGAGGAGCCCTTGGCGACGAAGCAATCCAGTTCTTGTTTGTGGCCTTTGGATTGCTTCGTCGCTTCGCTCCTCGCAATGACGGCACGTCTCAATCCAGCGGCACATGGGCGTCGCTGCCGTCCGGCGGTGGTGGGCCGATGGTGAGGCGCTCGATGACGAACAGCAGCATCATCGCGCCGGATAGAGGGATCGGCAGATAAGTGATGCCCACCGAAAGCCACGGGAATTCATCGACCGAATTGCCCCAGGTGGCTTCGACCAGCGCGCCTCCCCAGATCAGCATGAACAACGCCATCGCGGCCATCAGCAATTCGCTGATGAAGGCCGCACCGGCGCGCGCTTTCGGCGGCAACAGATTGGTGCCCACCGTCATGTTCATGTGAATGCGCTGGCGATAGCAATTGGCGGCGCCGATGAAAGTGACCGCGACCGTCAGCAGCACCGCGAGCGGCTCCGGCCACGATGCCGCGCTGTTGAGGATGTAACGGGTATAGACCGCCCATGGGATGATGAACGAGATCAGCACCAGCGCGATGCAGGAGATCACGGCACCGGTCCAGTACAGTCCGTTCATGGCGCGGCGGAAGGCGCCGGGCACCGTCGCGCTCCCTCCCCCGCAAGGGCGGGAGAGGGGGCGCTAGAGGTGAGGCCAGTGCGATCAACTCACCGCAGCGATGCGCTTCGTCATTTCGGCATATTTCGCGCCGTATTTGTCCCATACCGGTTTCACCGCCTCGCGGAACGGCGCCTTGTCGATGGTGGTGACGATTTCGGTGCCGACTTCCTTCATCTTCTCCAGCGCCTTGGCCTCCGCCTCGTACCAGAGCGTGCGCTGTTCGAGCTGCGCCTCACGGCCGAACTTCTTCACCAGTGCCTGATCGTCCGGTGTCAGCTTCGTCCACGATGCTTTCGAGAACACCAGCAGTTCCGGAATGATCAGATGCTCGGTCATCGAGAAATATTTCGCGACCTGATAATGATTCTGCGCCACGAAGGACGGCAGATTGTTCTCGGCGCCATCGACCACGCCGGTCTGCATCGCGCTGAACACCTGATCGAAGCCCATGGCGACGCCGTTGCCGCCCAGCGCATTCATGGTGTCGATGAACAGCGGATTGCCGATCATGCGTATTTTCAGTCCTTTGAGATCGGACAGCGCCTTCACCGGATGCTTGCTGTTGTAGATGTTGCGCGAGCCGGCATTCATCCAGCCGAGCGCCACCAGCCTGGTCTTGTCGTTGGATGTGATCTTGTTCAGCAGTTCGTCGCCGATCTCGCCGTCGAGCACGGCTTCCATGTGCTTGGAGTCGCGGAACACGAACGGCATGTTGAAGACGTTGACGTCATCGACCACCGGCCCCACCGCGCCGACCGAGATGCGCGCGATCTGCAGCGCGCCCACCTGGGCCTGCTCGATGGCTTCCTTCTCGCCGCCGAGTTGCATGGAGGGATACATCTGGATGCTCAGCCGGCCATTGGTGGCGGACTCGAGCTTCTTGCCCATGCGGACGACGGATTCCACCGTTGGATAGCCGAGCGGGTGAACATCCGATGCCTTGAGCACCATCTTGGTCTGCGCGGACGCAGGCAAGACGGCGCGGAGCCCTGCGGTGCCCGCTGCAAGTGCAGCCAGACCGGCTTTGACGACTTCTCGCCTGTTCATGGACGAAATCCTCCCTGTGATTTCCCGAACGATTTTATGGCCCGGCATTTGCGCCGTTGTAGTTTTTGTTTTGCCGCGTGGTGTTTCGGTTGCCTCGTCGTCGAGGCTGTGACTGCCCAGCTTCCGACATCGCTGTCGACAAGTTGTACGATAACCAGACATCTACCATTTGGATGGTGCTGCGACAAGCGGACACATGCAAGCGCAGGTCGCACGAAAGTGCAATGCGCGTGCGCTGCGAAATGCGGGATTGCAGGATAAATGGAACGTGGGCGTGAGGCGCAATTGCGCAGCGTCCGCGAAGCCCGACGGACGGTGACGCCTCGCTACGTCACTTCAGCGCAAAATTTTGCTGCACCGGCTCCGCCACCGCACCGCCGCCGCGGGACACCGCCCACCACCACGCATCGAGCGCCGCGCGCGAGCAGGCGAGATTCACACTCATGCCACCGGCAAATGCGGTCCATTCGTCGAGCTGCTGTGACGGCACGGCGATCACCACGGGGATCGCGTCGGACAGCGCGCGTTCGATCAGGTAAGCGAGGCCCTTGCCTTCGCGCTCCTGCTTGCCGAAGCGATTGATGATGACGAGATCGGCGCCGGCATCCATGGCATCGGCCACCCGCGAGCCGGCATCGAGCAACTGGCCGACATCGAGCTTGCAGCCGGTGGCACCGGGGCCGAGATCCTGGAACAAACGGATCTGCTCGCCGCTATGCAGCAGCACGGCATTGAGTTTGGGCACGTCGTGGTCGCGATGGCCGAGCTGGACCAGGCCGACGGCGCGGAGGCCCTGGCCATTCAGATCCGTCGCGAAAGCGCGCAGCAGCGCGTCGGGATCGTGGCTGTCGTCATAGACGAGAGCAGCAAGCGGGGACGGCAGATCGGACATGGTGCAAGACCATGCGGCGACCGCGGCGAAAAATCAAATCGCGCCTGTCTAAGGTCGGCCTCCGTCAGGAAAAGCCGTCATTGCGACGAGCGCTCGCGACGAAGCAATCCAGACTGCGCTTGTGGCTTTTGGATTGCTTCGCTGCGCTCGCAATGACGGCAGATGCGTCAGCCGTGCAGCTTCTTCGCCGTCTCGGCGATCGCCTTGCCCTGATAGCGCGCACCGGCGAGTTCGTTGGCGCTCGGCTGGCGGCTGCCGTCACCGCCGGTGATGGTGGTGGCGCCATAGGGCGAGCCGCCGGTGACTTCGTCGAGCTTCATCTGGCCCTGGAAGCCGTAATCCAGCCCAACAACCGTGATGCCGAAATGCATCAGGTTGGTGATGATCGAGAACAGCGTCGTCTCCTGGCCGCCATGCTGGGTCGCGGTCGAGGTGAAGGCACCGCCGACCTTGCCGTTCAGCGCGCCCTTGGCCCACAAACCGCCGGCCTGATCGAGGAAGTTTGCCATCTGCGAGGTCATGCGGCCGAAGCGGGTGCCGGTGCCGACGATGATCGCGTCGTAATTGGCGAGGTCATCGATGACAGCGATCGGCGCGGCCTGATCGAGCTTGTAATGCGAAGCCTTGGCGACCTCGTCGGGCACCAGTTCGGGCACGCGCTTGATATCGACCGTGGCACCGGTTTCGCGCGCACCTTCGGCCACGGCATTGGCCATGGCTTCGATGTGGCCATAGGCGGAATAATACAGAACGAGAACTTTGGTCATTGGGGTCGTCTCCTGTGTGATCCGGACCGTCATTGCGGGGAGCCCTTGGCTGCAAAGCCGCGGATGCCTCGCAATGACGGTGGATGGTGGGCTCTAGATAACGCGGTGGATTTGATGCATAAATAGAAACGATCGAAACTCATTGTTTCCGGATTTGATGTCGAAACTCCCCGATTTCGAAGCGCTGGCGATCTTCGCCAAGGTGGTCGAGATGCAGTCCTTTGCCGCGGCCGCGACCGAACTAACGCTGTCCAAGGCGACGGTTTCCAAGGCCGTGAGCCGGCTCGAGGAGCGGCTCGGCGCCCGACTGTTCAACCGCACCTCGCGGCGGCTGGCGCTCACCGATGCCGGCCGGACTCTGGCCATCAAGGCCGCACAATTGCTGGTGGATGGCGAAGCGCTGGAGAACGAGGCGCTGGCGCAATCTTCCACGCCGCGCGGGCTGGTGCGGCTGGCGGCGCCGATGACTTACGGCACCGGGACCCTGGCGCCGCTGCTGCCGGAATTTCTGGCGCGCTATCCGGACGTGTCCATCGACCTCAGCCTCAGCGACGCCACGGTGGACCTGATCGGCGAAGGATTCGACGCCGCGATCCGGATTGCCTCGCTCCCGGATTCCTCACTGATCGCGCGGCGGCTGTGCAGCGTGCAGCGCCATGTGGTGGCGGCACCCTCCTATTTTGCACGCTACGGCCGGCCGACGCATCCCTCCGAACTCGCCGATCACAAATGCTTCGGCTACACCTACCTCTCCACGCCGGGTGTCTGGCATTTCAGCAATGCCGCCGGCGAGGTGGTCAGCGTGCGGCCCTCGGGGCCGTTGCACGTCAACAATGGCGAGGCGGTGATGCCCGCCTTGATTGCCGGTCTCGGCATCGGCGGCCTGCCGGATTTCATCGTCGATGATGCGATCGCGCGTGGCGAGCTCGAGACCGTGCTGGACGACTGGTCGCAGACGCTGAGCGGCGTCTACCTGGTCACGCCCCCCGGCGGCCCGCGGCCGGCACGCGTGGAGGTACTGCTGGCGTTTCTGGCGGAGAAGCTGTCGGACAGCGGGAAGCGCGGACGGAAAGTGTAGCGCTTCTTCCCCTCTCCCGCCCTTGCGGGGGAGGGCCGAGGTGGGGGCAGCCACACATGACGTCGCTTCTGGCTTCCCCCATCCGGCGCTGCGCGCCACCTTCCCCCGCAAGCGGGAGAAGGAAAAAGCACCTCAGCCCACCTTCATCATCTGCGCATAGATCCCGAAATACTGATCGCGCATATTGGCGATGTCGAATTCGGTGACGAAGGCGCGACCGGTTTCTGCAAGGCTTTCGGCCGTATCGGGACGTGCCGCCAGCGCCATGATCTTGTCGGCCAGATCCGGCGCATCGCCGACGGCGAATTTGATGCCGTTGACGCCGTCCACCAGCAATTCCGCCGGGCCATCCACATCGGCCGCGATCACCGGCAGCCCCGCCGCCATCGCTTCCAGCAACACCAGGCCGAACCCTTCGAAGCGCGACGGCAGCACGAAGATATCGGCTTCGCTCAGCGCGGTGCGCACATCGGTACGGCCGCACAGGAAACGGATGCGATCCAGTACACCTTCGGCGATCGCCAGCGCTTTCAGGCTGCCAATCGCGGCGCTGTCATTCTCAGGCGGGCTGCCGACGAAATCGCAGCGCACATCGAGCCCGCGCGCGACGCAGATCGCAAGTGCTGCGATCAGCAAATCCTGCCCTTTCTGCTTCGGATAGATCCGCGCGACATTGATGAGACGCAGCGGCGCGGCAAACGCACGGGCGCGATCGATGGCGCGAAACGGTTGCAGCGGAATGCCGTTATGCACCTTGAACAGCCGCTTCAGATGGACGCTCGCACATTCGCGCTCCACCGCGGCGGAGATCGCGATATTCCAGTCGACGAAGCGCTGATGCAGCCGCAGCTTCACCCGATCCCAGGACTGCACGATCCCGGTATTGTGGATGGTGGTGCCGACACTGATCGGACGATACAGCTTGCTCAGCATGGCGAAATGCTTGGCGCCGCTATCGTGCGCGTGGATGGCGCGGATGTCGTGGCGGCGGATGATGTTCAGCAGCGTCAGGATGATGCGCGGATTGCGATTGCCCGGCGCTCGCCGCAGGAAATAGACGGGATGTCCGGTGGCCTGAAGCTCGGCTTCGAGGTCCGGATGAATGCGGTCGTTGATGACGACGAACACCTGCGCAACGCCGGAACCCGGCGTGCAGCTGGCCGCAAAATTGATCAGCAAACGCTCGGCACCGCCGACGGTCAGCGACGAAATCAACTGCAGTACCGACGCCACAACACCTCGCTCCCGGCCCGGCTGCCGGGCAGATATCAGTCCATCGATCTTGGGGGATCGAAACTCGTCGCATTTCGACTCATGGAGATGGCGATTTGAGGACGTCGAGCGGCGTGCGCCGGCGCGCTATCGCCGCAAAAACGCATTCCATCCACCGGCAGTGCGCCCGGCGACATGTTCGTTGCCGAAACGCGCACGACTTCAGTGTGCCATTTCATTGACCCATCTGCGCATCGACGTAGCTTTGCAGCTCCTATCCGCAGCAGAGAAATGCACCGTGATGACCAAAGCTTCCGTGACCCGCCGCTTGCTGTCCACCCTTATTGCCACCGCCTTCAGTGCCACGCTGGCGGGTGCGGCCTTTGCCGCCGACCCGATCGTGCTGCGCGTCGGCGACCAGAAGGGCGGCAACCGCTCGCTGCTGGAATTCTCCGGTCAGGCGAAGGACCTGCCCTACAAGATTCAGTGGTCGGAATTCCCCGCCGCAGCACCGATCCTCGAGGCAATCAATGCCGGCGCACTCGATGTCGGCCATACCGGCGATCTCTCCTTCCTCACGGTGTTCGCCAATGGCTCGCCGATCAAGGCGATCGGCGGCGTCCGCGCCAATGCAGATACGCAGGCGATCCTGGTGCGCCAGGATTCGCCGATCAAGACGGCCGCCGATTTGAAGGGCAAACGTCTTGCCGGAACACGCGGCGGCTGGGGCCAATTCCTGATCGATGCCACGCTGGAGAAATCCGGCTACAAGATCAGCGATGCCACCTTCGCACCGCTCGGCCCGGTCGATGCCAAGATCGCGCTGGTCGCCGGATCAATCGATGGCTGGGCCGTGTGGGAGCCCTATGTGTCCTATGCGGTTCTCAAGGACAATGCCCGGGTCGTTGCCACAGGTGCCGGGCTGACGCCGACGCTCACCTTCATCGTCGCCTCCGATCAGGCCATCGCCACCAAGCGCGAGGCCATTGCGGATTTCCTCAACCGGCTGAACAAGGCGCGTGAATGGTCGCGGACGCGGTTGCCGGATTACGCCAAGAGCACGGCCGAATTGACCAAGCTGCCAGAAGACGTGCTGCTTCGCGCCTATCAGACCCAGGACACCCGACCGATCGCCATCGACGATGCGGTCGTCAGTGAATTTCAGGCAGCCTCCGACCGCGCCACGCGTTACGGCATTATTAGCAAGCAGATCGACGTCACCAAAGCGGTGGATCGCAGCTTCACGAAGGATCTGGCGGTGTCGAATTAACGTCGTCCATCCGCGGTGCCACCGTGCCCTCTCAGCCGTCATTGCGAGGAGCCGTTACGACGGAGCAATCCAGTCCTTGCGGCTCCTGGATTGCTTCACTCCACCCGCAATGACGGAGTACACATCAATTACTTCGTCGCCAGCTTCGTCTCCGACGGCAAAACCTCCACCGTCGCGGTGCGGCCCGCAATCAATGTCGTGCCATCGGGCACCGCATCCAGCGCGATCCGCACCGGCACGCGCTGGGC
>SDZE01000615.1 GCA_004173095.1 Bradyrhizobiaceae bacterium | reverse complement strand
CGGCATGTCGAATGGTAACAAGATGGGCGGCGCCAACAAGAATGGCGACGGTCAGATGACGAAGGGCGGCATGAACAAGTAACGCCGCTTTGCAAAGACTGTGTGATGGCCGTGCCGAGGCGCGGCCATCATTCGTTAAAGCGCCTAGGTTCGCTCAGGCGCTGTACACCTTCAGGCGCCTTGGCCGAACACTGCCCAGATGATGAAGGTGATGGCGCCGGCCAGCAGCACGGCAACGATCGCTGCGAGCACCTCGTTTTCCTTGGCCTCGTCCTCACCATTGAATTTCATGTCATTGCACCTCTGAGAGCGAATGCAGAGTGCGACGTCCCGTTCCGCCAACTCAACAGTGCGGAGGCTTGGGCGCTGGCCGTGACGCGCGTCGCAAAGAAAAAGGCGCCCCGAACAGGCGCCTCTTCGTTGTCTCGCATTGTGCAGCCGCATGATCATATCCGATGCGGGCAGTACCGCGGCACGTCCCGCGACGCGCAGCGTTTTACTTCAGCGACGTATTGATCGACGTGAACTTGGTGTTGAGCGTTGTACCCAGACCGTTCACCGCAGCGATGATCGCGAGCGAAATTCCGGCAGCGATCAAGCCGTATTCGATCGCGGTGGCGCCGCGCTCGTCGTGCAGAAATCGGCCAATCAACTTTGACAATGTAGCCTCCTGATACTGAAATCGGACGCCGTTAACACGGGATCCAGCGCGGAACCTGAGGCAAAGGATTTAAAAATCCACGAATTCAATCAGCAGATCTGCGGCCTATTGCGGTTCAACACGCATTTCATCTACGCGGCTACCACCAGTGACCAAACTTTGCGCAGGCGACGCACCGGCACCCGCCCCTATTTTACCAGCCGCTTCGTGGTTATTTCGTCGCAGGTTGGACCTTTTATTCGATTTGGGCGTCTACCTCGCGTGGGTGGTCCCCCAAGCGCCCACAGATCCCCAGACTGTAGAAAGCCCTGCTTCCCCCAGCGGGGCTTTCGCCTGTTCGGGCTAAAACTGTTTGGGTCAAGAAAAAAGGCGCCCGGGGAGGCGCCTTCAACTTGGAGGGGTGCTGCAGCGGGCATGCTGCGAAGTTTAAGTGCCGCACACCTCTTCCGGGCATTACGGCTCACCAGAGGGCACTGGCGCAAACTGGCGCGAACCGTATGCATCTTCGCGCATTTTGGTTCGCTTTGGTTCATTGCGCCACGTGTTGTGGCGCTGAATGACGGAAATGCTTCTTAAAGGCGATAGAGGATCTGATCGGTCCAGAAGCGCTCGAGGCGATGCAGCGACTTGTTGAGGGTTGCGAACTCCTCGTTGGAAATGCCGCCGACCTGCTCGACCGTCTTGACGTGCTTGGCGTACAGCGCTTCGACGATGTAGCGGATTTCCTGGCCCTGCGAGGTCAGGCGAATACGGACCGAGCGGCGATCGACGCGCGAACGCTGGTGATCGAGGAAGCCGAGTTCGACCAGCTTTTTCAGATTGTAGGACACGTTGGAGCCGAGATAGTAGCCGCGGGTGCGCAGCTCGCCGGCGGTCAATTCCTTGTCGCCGATATTGTAGAGCAAAAGCGCCTGCACCGAATTGATATCAGCACGGCCACGACGGTCGAATTCGTCCTTGATGACGTCGAGCAGGCGGCGATGCAGCCGCTCCACCAGCGTCAGGGCTTCCAGATACAACGGCTGAACCGGCGCCTGGCCGGGAACGAGATCGACGCTTTCCACCGTCGCAACGGACTTGATCATGACACTACCCCTGCTGTCGTTTTTATCGACTTATTCGACGAAACTTGTGTCTCGTCTGATAGGCCCAACTTAAGCGGCGGCTTTGAAGAAGCGGCTAAAAAAGACAATAAAGAGATCATGAATTTGCGACAGTGAATCGTCGATTAAGTCTACAAAAACAGGGCTTTTTGCAGCTTTTGATTCACGATCACGCGCCGATGTTCGCGCCCTGTTCGCGCACCTGTGCTGATGCGGGACAGCATCGTTCAAATGCGAAAGATGCAGGTAAGCTTCATGACCACCGCGTTAGGGTGACTCGAACGTTACCGGGGTTAACGCGGATAAATTTCCTCGAATTTTAAGGATCTGGACCCGTATCGGAGCTGTCATTCCGGGACGCGAGGCGCGCGAACCCGGAATCTCCGCGTGGCTTGGCTGTGCGGAGCTTCCACATGATGAAATCCCGGGTTCGCGCGCTGGGCGCCCCTGGATGACGCGTGTGCACCGCGCCCGGGACAAGAAGGCTAAGCTACGCCACGCCCCGCGCCTGGCCGCCCCAATACGGCGCGCGCAACGCCTTGCGATCGATCTTGCCCAAACCCGTCACCGGGATTTCCGCCACGAAGTCGATGCTCTTCGGCGACCACGGTGCGCCACGTCTGTCCTTTACATGCGCCTGCAATTCCTCGACGGAATTGTTGGCGCCGTTCTTCAGCACCACGAATGCTTTCACCGCCTCACCCCATTTCGGATCGGGAATGCCGATCACGGCGGCCGACGCCACCGCATGATGCGCCATCAACGCATCCTCGACTTCGCGCGGATAGATGTTGAAGCCGCCGGAGATGATCATGTCCTTGGTGCGATCGACGATATAGTAGAAGCCGTCGGCATCTTTCACCGCGACATCGCCGGTGTGCAGCCAGCCGCCGCGAAATGCTTCTTCGGTCGCATCCAGTCGCTTCCAGTAGCCGTCCATCACCAGCGAGCCGCGCACACAGATCTCGCCGGGCGCGCCGATCGCAACCTCGTTGAGATCGCTGTCGAGCAGCTTCACCTCCACCATCGGATTGGCCCGGCCGCAGGAGCCGAGACGGCCCGGTTTGGAGTCGTCGTGATCGATCTTGCGCATGGTGGTGATGATCTGCGGGCATTCGGTCTGGCCGTAGAGCTGCACGAACACATTGCCGAAGATGCGAACGCCTTCGCGCAGGCGATCCGGCGACATCGGCGCGGCGCCATAGACGATCATCTGCAACGACGACAAGTCGTGCCGGGCGCGCAGCTCCGGCGCGTCGATCAGTACATAGATGAGCGTCGGCACCAGGAAGGTCGCATTGATCTTCTCCTCATGGACCACCCGGCAATAGGTCTCCGCATCGAAGCCCTGCACCAGCCGCGCGAAGCCGCCACGCATCATCACCGGAAACAGCGTGATCCCGGCGGCATGGCTGATCGGCGTCGCGGCGAGATAGCGGATCTCGGCCGGCCAGTCCCAATCGGCATAGATCGCCAGCGACATCGCGACCAGCACCCGATGCGGCAGCATCACGCCTTTGGAGCGGCCGGTGGTGCCGCCGGTATAGGCCAGCCAGCAGATATCGCCGACGCTGCTCTCGTCCACCAGCGGCGCCGGTGCCGCCTCGGGCAGTTCGGCGAGCAGATCGCGGGCGCCCTCCAGCGGGCCGAACGACAACAGGTGCTTCAGGCCGGCCACGCGGCTGCGCAGTGCTCGCCCGCGGGCGGCGAATTTGCCGGCTTCGACGATCAGCGCCGAGATCTCGGCATCTTCGAGAATGAAGGCGTGATCGTCCTCGGCGGCCATCGGATGCAGCGGCGTATAGCGCAGCCCCATCACGGCGGCGGCTGAAATCGCCGCCCAGGTCTCGGCTCGGTTGCCCGACAGGATGGACAGCGCATCGCCCTTGCGCAGGCCAAGGCCGCGGAACAGGGTGATGAAGCGCGCGACCACGTCGCCGAATTCGCGATAGCTCCAGCGGACATGTCCGTCGGCCAGCGCAGGCTGGTCGCCGAAGCGGGCAATGGCGCTGACGATGAGGCTGCCGGCGGTGCCGCCGGCGTAAAGCTGGTTCACGTGTCTCTCCCTGCTGGCAGGGCCGTCTGCGCGGCCTCTGCGGATCGTCTATCCTATGGTGGACGCTCGCGCGCGGCCATCCATGCCAATGCAAGATAGGCTGCGAGAAACGCGGCCTGCACCCCGACCACCAGCAGGTTGCCGCCATAGATGGTCGGAAACATCAGCTCGATCACCGCCATCGAAACAACCGTGGTGAGCCACACCACCGCCCCCCACGGCGTCGCCAGCCAGAGGCCGACGGCGCTCACCAGCTCGATGACGGCGAAATAGACGGTGGCCGACTGCCAGGCCATGGACTGCACCTCGAAGGCTTCGTCTTCGGTGCCGATAAAGCCGGTGACCTGGGCCCAGTGATACAAACCCTGCAGAATCGAGACCACCGCCATCACGCGCAGGAACAGCACCAGCCGGCGAGTCCAGACGTTTTCGTCGCTCTCGACGCGCTCCGACGAGATGGCGGCGACGGACAAGCCGAGATCCCGGGCATGCTCGCGGGTACCCCCGTCGCGTGACACGGGCTCAGACATCGATCTGCCCGGACTTGGCTGCAGGCCGACAGCACTGGCGGAGCGCACGCGACCGATTGATGCGAAGCCAGCGATGGTTCATGCGATGACAGATGCGACGGCTCATGCGATTCATGGGGCTTTTTGTGGCCCGGCGGGCTGGGGAAAGCAATGTGCGAAGCCGCAATGCCCCGCGACGGGCCACAGTGACGGCGGCACCCAAAAATGCTAGACTTGGAACAAGTCCAAATTTGCAGCACCACAATTGAAGTGGTCGGTTGAGGAGACGGTATTATGGCAATCAAATTCGGGCGGCCGATCGAATTGCGCGATGTCGCGTCCCGTCCCGTTACCGAGGCCCCGTCCCTCGGACTGACCACCCGCCTGCGCCGCAACCGCAAGAGCGAATGGGCCCGCCGGATGGTGCGCGAGAACACCGTCACCACCGACGACCTGATCTGGCCGCTGTTCGTGGTCGAAGGCCATAACGCACGCACGCCGATCGCCTCGATGCCCGGCGTGGAGCGGCTGACCGTGGATCAGGTGGTGCGCGATGCCGAGCGCGCAATGCAACTCGGCATTCCCTGCATCGCCTTGTTTCCCTATACCGATCCGACATTGCGCGACGACACCGGCTCGGAAGCCTGCAATGGCGACAATCTTGTGTGCGAATCGGTGCGCGCCATCAAAGCCGAATTCCCGGATCTCGGCGTGCTCTGCGATGTCGCGCTCGATCCATATACCAGCCATGGCCATGACGGGCTGCTGCAAGACGGCCGCATCCTCAATGACGAGACCGTTGCCGTGCTGGTGCGGCAGGCGCTGGTGCAGGCAGAAGCCGGCTGCGACGTCATCGCGCCGTCCGACATGATGGACGGCCGCGTCGGCGCTATCCGCGCGGGGCTGGACGACGCCGGATTCGGCGACGTCCAGATCATGGCCTATGCAGCGAAATATGCCTCCGCCTTCTACGGCCCGTTCCGCGACGCGATCGGCTCGGCCAAGACGCTGAATGGCGATAAGCGCACCTATCAGATGGACTCAGCCAATTCCGACGAAGCGATCCGCGAGGTCGAGCTTGATCTGGCCGAAGGCGCCGACATGGTGATGGTGAAGCCCGGCATGCCCTATCTCGACATCATCCGCCGCGTGAAGGACACGTTCGCAGTCCCGACCTTCGCCTATCAGGTGTCCGGCGAATACGCGATGATCATGGGCGCCATCAACAATGGCTGGCTCGATCGCGACCGCGTCATCATGGAAAGCCTCGTCGCCTTCAAGCGCGCGGGCGCCGACGGCGTGCTGACTTACTTTGCGCCGGAAGCCGCGGAGCGGATTCGCGCCGGGCGGTGAGGATACGAGTTATCGGGAATAGACTATCAGCCGTCATTGCGAGCGCAGCGAAGCAATCCAGAGCCGTGTGAAGAAGACTGGATTGCCGCGTCACTGCGCTCCTCGCAATGACGACGTAGCGCACTTGCACCCCTCCCCGACCATCGCCATGTGATTGTCGCGGCGATACTCCGTCGCGACGCTGACAGAAGGGGTTGCATCCATGTCCGATACCGGCCCGCGTTATGGAAGCCAGCAGGGTGATACCTGGCGCAGCAATGGCACGCCGCCGCGTCGCGATGCTTTCGATCCTTACGCGCAGCCCGACCTGTTTCGCGGCGTGCTGGCCCGACGCATGGTCGCGTTTCTGGTCGATGTGGTGGTGATCACGATCCCGATCATCCTGGCGGTGCTCTTTATCGCGGTGTTCGGAGTCGTCACCTTCGGCCTCGGCTGGGGCCTGTTCTGGCTGGTCTCTCCTGCCACGGTGATCTGGCCGGTCGTGTATTACGGCATGTCATTGGGCGGGCCGCATTCCGCCACCTGGGGCATGCGGATGATGGACCTGCAGATGCGCACCTTGTCGGGCAGTCCCGGCTACTTCGTGCTCGGCTGCGCCCATGCGGTTCTGTTCTGGGCCTCGGTATCGCTGTTGACGCCGCTGGTGCTGGTCGTCGCCTTGCTCAACGGCCGTCGGCAGTTGCTGCATGACCTGGTACTGGGAACGGTCGTCGTGAATGCCTCGGCCGCGCGGGCACCGGTGGGATACCCCGGGTAGCCGCTGGGCTAACGGGTCGCCGGCGGGATGCCGCGGCTAATGAACGAGGGGTTTCGATGAATTCGACCTATCCCGCGTTCACGGCAGCCCGCCAAATTCATTGACCGTTAGCCCAGCCGGCGCAATGCTGTGTCCACCGCTTCGGAGCCGACCACCGCCCGTGACCCAGCACTCCCGCGATACTCCGCAATTTTACCTGACGGCGCCGTCACCGTGCCCGTATCTGCCGGGCCGACACGAGCGCAAGGTGTTCACGCATCTGGTCGGCGACAAGGCCGGGGATCTCAACGACTTGCTGACTCATGGCGGCTTCCGCCGCAGCCAGTCGATTGCCTATCGCCCGGCCTGCGACCAGTGCCGCGCCTGCGTGTCGGTGCGGGTGATCGCCGATGAATTCCAGCCGTCGCGCAATTTTCGCAAGGTGCAGGCCCGCAATGCCGACGTGATCGGCGAGCAGCGCAGCGCGGTGCCGACATCCGAGCAGTATTCGGTGTTTCGCGCCTATCTCGACCAGCGCCATCGGCTCGGCGGCATGGCCGACATGACCGTGCTCGATTACGCGATGATGGTGGAAGACTCCCATGTCGAGACCCGCATCATCGAGTATCGCCTCCGCGGCCCGGACAGCGGCATCACCGGTCGCGTTCGAGCCCGGCGAGGAAAGCCGCTCGCTCGGCACGTTCATGATCCTCGATCATATCGCGCGCGCCAGGAAGATGGGCCTGCCCTACGTCTATCTCGGCTACTGGATCGAGGGCTCCAAGAAGATGGACTACAAGGGGAGATATCTGCCGCAGCAAAGGCTGGCACCAAGCGGATGGCTGCGGGTGGATGCATCAGGTGAGATGCAAAGCGAACCGGAAGAGTAGACTTGTCGCGGCGACTGCTCGGGCGGACGTCATCGTGGTGTGGCAGTGTCTTCGTACCGTATCAATCCCTACAGGAGACGATCATGTTGCGCAGGGCCATTGCGGTTGCCGTCGTACTGATGCCGTCCGTCGCCTCGGCCGACAGCAAATCGGCGCTGGCCTGTGCCGGCAAGCTCGCACCGGAAGCTCGGCTGATCTACGACAAGGCCGCACCGGCGATCCGCACCGACACGGTGATCCGCGATGCCTTGCCGGGCATCGTACGCCCGATGGTGATCGGTGGCAGCGTTTCGCGTAGCTCCGCCAAGGACAGCGGAGAAGCGGCGGGACTTTGCCTGCGGGAATTGCAGGTCACAGCAAGCCGCTGAGAACCGATCCATCACCCCCGAAAGAAATCCACCACCAGTTTCACATTCAGCGCGATGATCACGACCGCCGTGATTGCGGCCAGAGCGGTAACCCAGCGCGGTGCCACGAACGGGCCCATCTTGCTCTTGCTGGCGGTGAACATCACCAGAGGCACCACGGCGAACGGCAACTGCAAACTCAGCACCACCTGGCTGAGGA
>SDZE01000259.1 GCA_004173095.1 Bradyrhizobiaceae bacterium | reverse complement strand
AGACGAACCAGTTCGGCAGCGCGCTCGCGCACGGCCAGTTCAGACGCGCGCGCACGCGGCAGCCGCAGGATGGCTTCGAGCAGGCCGAGCTTGCTCTGGCGATGCAGGCCGATCAGCACATTGTCGAACACGGTGTCGTTGGGAAACACGCTGGTGCGCTGGAAGGTGCGGATCAGGCCGAGATCGGCGATCTCGTGCGGCTTCAAACCGCGCAGATCGCGGCCGCCATATTTCACAGCGCCTTTGGTGGGCGTGAGAAAGCCGGTCATGACGTTGAAGGCAGTGGTCTTGCCGGCGCCATTGGGGCCGATCAGGCTGACGATCTCGCCTTTGCCGACGTCGAAATTCATGTCGGAAATGGCGACCAGGCCGCCGAACTGCACGCCGACATGTTCGATGCTGAGAACGGTATCGGTCATCACGCATGCTCCTCGACAGTGCGCTCGGTCACGACCGGCTTGGGCTTGGCGGGCTGGCAGCCGAAGCCGAGCTTCGGTGCAAGCGCCGGCACGATGCCGCGTGGCAGCACGAACAGGATGGCAATGAGCACTAGGCCATAGGTGATCCACTGGGCTTCCGGCGCCATGATGGGACGCAACAGCACCGGCAGCAGGCCGAAGATGACGCCGCCGACCACCGGGCCGGCGAGCGAGCCCTTGCCGCCCGAGACGACCATGATCACCATGGTGACAGTGGAGATGAAGGCGAACACTTCGGGATCGATGATGCGGATGTAATGCGCATAGAGACTGCCGGCCGCGCCGGCGATCGCCGCAGAAATGATGGCGGTGAGCGTCAGCGCCTTGGTGACGTCGATGCCGACGGACACCGCCAGCGTTTCATTCTCCATCAGCCCGCGCATGGCGCGGCCGTAATGCGAATGAACGAGCCGCGAGATCAGGAAATAGGCGACGGCGGCGACGGCGAGTACCAGGTAATAATTCTGCAGCTTGGTCTTGAGCGTGAGATAGCCGAGATAGGGCAGGCCGATGGTGATCGAGGGAATATTGGTGAGCGCCAGCGGACCTTGCGTCAGTTCGACCCAGTTCAATGCAACCAGCCGCACCACTTCCGCGAACGAGATCGTGACGATCACGAAGTAAGCGCCGCGGACGCGGAACGACAATTTGCCGACCAGATAGCCGCACAGGCCGGAGATCACGACGGCCAGCGCAAAGCCGGCGATCGGCGGCCATGGCGTGTGGACGATGTGAAAATCACCGGCGATCGGGACATCGTAGCCGAGCGACGTCAGCGCGCTGACATAGGCGCCGATGCCGAAAAAGGCGATATGGCCGAGGCTGAGCTGTCCGGTGAAGCCGAGCAGCAGATTCATGCTCATGGCGCCGATAATGAAGATGCCCGTCGTGATCAGCGCGTTGAGCAGATACGGATCTTTCAGCCACAGCGGCACCGAGGCGAAGAAGGCAAGCGTGACGAGAGAAAATACCCGGGTCATCCGACGCGCTCCGCACGAGCAAACAGGCCGGTGGGTTTGAACACCAGCACGGCGATGATGATGAGGAAGCCCATGGCGTCGCGATAGCCGGACGACACGTAGCCGGCGCCGAGCTCTTCAGCCAGCGCAAGGATAAAGCCGCCGATCACGGCGCCGGTGATGTTGCCGAGGCCGCCAAGAATAACGATGGCGAACGCCTTCACCGCGGCGAGATCGCCCATCTGCGGAAACACCACATAGACCGGGCCGAGCAGCGCGCCGGCGGCAGCAGCGAGGCTCGAGCCGATGGCAAAGGTCGAGGTGTAGATCCAGCCGACATTGACGCCCATCAGGGCGGCGGTGTCGTGATCCTGGAATGTCGCGCGCATCGCTTTGCCGAGTTTCGTCAGGTTGATGAGCGAGTAGGCGATCACGATCAGCAGCGCGGCGGCGCACAGGACGAACAGGCGCAGCCACGACACCGAGACGGGCCCGATCACCAGCGGCGCGTCGGGGAATGGGTTGTCGATGGATTTGGCGACACCGCCCCAGATCCACAGCGCGCCGGATTGCATCGCGATCCATGCGCCGATCATCACCAGCATCGTGGTGTCGATATCGGCGCCGCGCAGCGGGCGCAGCAGGGTGATCTCGATGGCGGCGCCGAGCAGCCAGCCGGCGAGGATAGCGACCGGCAGCGCCACGAAGAAATTCAATCCGAGCTGATGCACGACGATGAACATCATATAGGCGCCGAACGTGTAGAGAATGCCGTGCGTGAAGTTCACCACATTCATGATGCCGAAGATCAGCGTCAGTCCGATGCCCAGCAGCGCATAGGTGCCGCCGAGCACGAGCATGTTGACGAGGTGTTGGAGGAGCTGGTCCACGGATATGGCCTCAAGTTTTAGGGGACGCTTAACCTCGCCCCGCTGGCGGGGAGAGGTCGACCGGAACGCGCAAAGCGCGTGGAGGTCGGGTGAGGGGACTCTCCACGCGCTCTGAGCTCGCGGAGAGTCCCCTGACCCCGACCCTCTCCTCGCAAGGGCGGGGAGAGGGAGATGATCAGAGATCTTTCATCACGATCTTGCCGTCAGCGATCTCGACCAGATAGACGTTCGGAAAGCTCTGGCCGCTCTCGGAGCCGGCAGGTCCCGATTTCTTGAACACGATGTCGCCGTTCAGGCCTTTGACATTGATTTGCCAGAGCGCCTCCTTGATCGCGGCCGGCTCGGCCTTACCGGCCTTCTCGATGGCCGCGGCGATGGTGCGGATGCCGTCATAGCCGCGGAAGCTTTCGGTGCAGCCGGCGAAATCGTAGCCGCGCTTTTTCCATTCACTGATGAAATAGCTGGTGGCTTCCGGGTTCGGCGTCTTTTCCGGCATCCAGGGCAGGAACGTGGTCAGATGCATGGTGTTGTTCGCGGCGGCGCCGGCCTGAGCGATGATCTGGTCAGGATTCTGCGAGCCGCCGGTGGTGATGATGCGCTTCTTCAGACCGAGCGCTGCAGCCTGCTTGAAGATCAGTGTGAGCTGATCGACGGCTGCGGTGATGATCACGGTTTCGGAGTCGGTCGCCTTGATCTTGGCAAGCTGGGCGCTCATGTCCTGCGCCGACTGATCCATGGTTTCGGTGAGACCGATGGTGATGCCCTTTTCCTTCATCATCTTGCCGAAGTCCTCGGCGGTGCCGCGGCCCCAGTCGTTGTTGATGACGAGGAAATCCACCTTCTTCAGCGCCAGCTTGTCGACGATGTTCTTGAACGCGGCGGCTTCGACGAATGACGGCGGCGAGATGCGGAAGACGTAAGGGTTGCCCGACGTCGTGATCTTGCCGGCCGAGGATGTTTCCACCACCATCGCGGTTTCGTATTCCACCAGTTTCGGCATCACTGCGAGCGTGAGGCTCGAACCCCAGGCGCCGAGCAACACCGGCGTCTTGTCGCGGGTGATCAGCTTCTCGGCGACGGCTGCAGCTTCCGTCGGGTTGCTCTTGTTGTCCTCGATGACGAGCTCGATCTTCTTGCCGAGCAAGCCGCCCTTTGCATTGATCTCGTCGGCGGCGATCTTGGCGCCGTTGACGACATAGGTCCCGGATGCAGCGAACGCGCCCGTCAGCGGCTCGTTGACGCCGATCTTGATGGTCTGTGCGAGCGCCGTGCTGCCGAGCAGCGCGAGCGCGAAGGCAGTCGCCGTAGCAGCCTTGAATGTCCGTATCATATGACCCTCCAGTAATACGCTGATGAAACGTGAGCTGTTCAACCTCGTCGCTGCGCGTGATCCGCCAACGCCGATCCCTTATGTCGATCCTCCACGTCCCCTCAGACGGTGCAGAAATCGTGCCGCACGCGCTTGCAGGAGACCGAGGACGAGCGAAATGCCGTTGAGATCCGCAGCCGCAGGCGCCGTGCTGGCGTTGCCGGACAGGCGATGATCGAGATTGCGCGCGAAGTCGCCGACGAGCCGCGCGGCGAGATCGCGCACCAGGCCGCTGCGTCCGACCTGCGCCAGCATGCCCGTCAGGCTGTAGCCGATGGCGAGTTCAACGCGCGTGGCATCGCCGTTGTTCTCCGGCACCAGCCGATAGCGGATCTCGCCTTGCGTGGTGGAGCGGCTGCGCTGATCGTTGCCGATGCCGATGATGCGGCCGGATAACTCCGCCTCGTCACGCTCGACGCGCGCAGCACCGGTGAAGTTCGCCGAGATCGGCCCGATCTTGACCTTGATCGCACCATCGACGCGCTCGGGACGCGGCGTGCCGGCGAGTGTCGCCCCAGGCAGACAGGAAGCGACGGCGGCGATGTCGTCGAACAGCGCAAACACGTTCGCGGGCGGGTGCGAGACGGTGAAATTCTGCTCCATCACGGTGGATGGCGCGAAGTCCGGAATGGTGAGCGGCGCCGACGCTGCGGCTGATGCGGCAGCGATCGGCTTGGCCGGTGCAAGCGTCTGCGACACGGTGCAGGCTTTGTGGCCGGAGCCGGCAGGGCCGAGCGCTGTTCGGCCGCCATGCGGCACCGGCGCGATGGCGCGGGCGCGACGTGCTTCGATCACCGACGCCACGGCACGGACGATGCCGACATAGCCGGTGCAGCGGCACAGATTGCCGCTCATGCCGATCCGGATTGCCTGTTCGTCCGCATCCGGGAGGCGCATCACGAGATCGCGCGCGGAGACCAGCATGCCCGGCGTGCAATAGCCGCATTGCAACGCGTGTTCGCGCATGAAGGCAGCGCGTAGCTCCGTGGCGATCTCGTCGCCGTCGAGGCCTTCGATGGTGGTGATGTCAGCACCGTCGCACGCCGTGGCGAAGGTGATGCAGGACCGTGCCGGCACACCATCGACGAGGATGGTGCAGGCGCCGCAGACGCCGTGTTCGCAGCCGAGATGCGTGCCGGTCAGATCGAGCGTGTCGCGCATCATGTCGGCAAGGCTGGTGCGCGGCTCAATGGCGTGCTGCACCTGACGCTTGTTGACGGTCAGTTCGATGGTGGTCATGCGGCCTCCGCGATGGCTTTGCGGAGCACCGCGACATGGATATGCCGGTCGGTGGCATCGGCCATGCCGGCATCGGCCAGCAGCCGATCGGCCACGCGGGCATCGAAATGCGATGCGAATGCCCCGTCGATCTTGCCGCCGAACAGGGCGTCGGCGTCGTCGAGGACGATCGGCGCAGCTTCCACGGCCCCGATGACGATGCGGGCTTGGCCGGCGTCGGGATCGATCAGCACGGCGCCGATGGCATGGGCGAATTCGCCGGTCTTGCGGCAGCTCTTGACGTAACCCCAGCGGGCGGACGTCGATCTGGCGGGCACATGCACGGCTTCCAGCATTTCATCGGGCGCGATCACGCTTTCCAGCGCGCCGATGATGAAATCCTGCATGGCCACGCGGCGGGTCCCGCGGGCGCTGCGCAGCGACAGCGATGCCCCGAGCGCCGTCAGCGCCGATACCCAATCGGCCGACGGGTCGGCATGGCTGAGCGAGCCGCCGATGGTGCCGCGGTTGCGCACGGCGCGATAGGCGATCGCTGCGGCGACGCGCTGCATGGCGCCGCGGGTGACGTCGGGCACGCGGCCGTCCTCGATATCGGCATGGGTCACGCAAGCGCCGAGCGTGAGCTCGCCCTTGGTGACGTCCGCGCGCTTGAGTTCGGCGATGCCGGTGATGTCGAGGATCGTATCGGGCGCGACCAGGCGCAGATTGAGCATCGGCCCGAGCGACTGACCGCCGGCGATGATCTTCACCACGCCTTCGGCGCCGGTCATGACCGACAGAGCCGATGCGATGTCGCGGGGGCGTTGATAGTTGAACGGAGCCGGTTTCATGCGGCCGGCCTTTCCGCATCGCGCGCTGCGAGGATGGCGGTGACGATCCGCTTCGGCGTCATCGGCGAATGCAGCATCTCGGCGCCGAGGCCGCGCAGTGCATCGTTGATGGCATTGCCGATCGCCGCCGGCGGCGCGATGGCGCCACCTTCGCCGATGCCCTTGACGCCGAATTGGGTATAGGGCGACGGCGTCTCCATGTGATCGAGCCACGGCTCCGGCACTTCGGTCGGGCCTGGCAGCAGATAATCGGCAAGCGTGGTGTTGAGCGGCTGGCCGGCCTGATCGAACGGCATTTCCTCATAAAGCGCGGTGCCGATGCCCTGGGCGAGGCCACCATAGATCTGGCCATCGACGATCATCGGATTGACCAGCGTGCCGCCGTCTTCGACGATGACGTAATCGAGGATCTCGACGTCGCCGAGGTCGGGATCGATCGCCACGGTGACGGCATGCGCGGCATAACTGAAGGTGCCGGTGTCGCGCTTCGGCTTGTAGCCGGAGGTCGTTTCCAGACCTGCGGGATCGACATCGCCCGGGAGATCCTGGGGGCGGCGATACCAGGTGTGGGCAATCTCCTTCAGCGTGACGCTGCCATTTGGCCCGCGGATTTCTCCGTCCACCAGCATGACGCTGGCTTCATCGACCTGCAACAGCTTGGCGCCGATCTTCTTCGCGCGCTCGGCAAGCTCCTGACACGCGGTTGCCACAGCGCCGCCGGCCATCACCATCGATCGCGATCCCCAGGTGCCGGTGGAGTAGGGCGTCATCGCGGTGTCGCCATGCACGACGCGTATCTTGCCGACATCGACGCCGAGCAATTCATTGGCCACCTGGGCCATGGTGGTTTCCATGCCCTGGCCATGGGAATGCACGCCGATCCGCAATTCCAGGCCGCCATCGGGTGTCAGGCGCGCAGTTGCCTGCTCGTGGCCGGGCACCATCGGAATGCCCCAGCCGGAATAGACCGAGGTGCCGTGCGCGGCCTGCTCGCAATAGATCGATAGGCCGACGCCGATCAGGCGGCCATCGTCTTCGCCCTTGCGCTGGCGCGCGCGGATGCCGTCGATATCGATCTGCTTCAGTGCGCGGCGCATCGCTTCGGGATAGTCGCCGCTGTCGAAATGCTTCTTGGTGATATTGTCGAACGGCATCTGCTCGGGGCCGGGCAGATTGCGCAGCCGCACGTCGCCGGGCTCGATGCCGGCTTCCACCGCGACCAGATCCAGCATCAGTTCGAGCGCGAAGCAGACGCCGGTGCGCGCCACGCCGCGATAGGGCAGGATCGGGCATTTGTTGGTTGCCACCGAGAAGGTGCGGCAGCGATAGGCCGGCATCTTGTAAGGGCCGGGCAGGATGCTGACCACCTGCGCGGCTTCGAGACACGCGGAGAACGGATAGGACGAGTAAGCGCCGGAATCGACCAGCGCCTCGCAATCGATGCCGCGCAGCGTGCCGTCACGATCGGCATAGACGGTGATCTTGTAGAAATGCTCGCGGCAATTGGCTGCGGCGGTGAG
>SDZE01000331.1 GCA_004173095.1 Bradyrhizobiaceae bacterium | reverse complement strand
GGCCTGATGCCGGAATGGTATCTGCCGGACCGCGATGCCACGCCCAGCGAAGCGGCGAGGGGCGAATTCTTCGCCATGTGGCGCGATCTGCTGACCGCCATCGACGCGCTGCCGCGCACATGGGTGCTGCGCGACTTCCATTCGCCCAACATGATCTGGCTGCCCGAGCGCGACGGCATCAATCAGGTCGGCGTGATCGACTTTCAGGATACGGTGCTGGGCCCCGCCGCTTACGACGTCGTGTCGCTGCTGCAGGATGCGCGCATCGACGTGCCCGAACAGATCGAGCTGGCAATGCTGACTCGCTATGTTGCCGCACGGCGGGCGGCGGAGCCGGATTTCGATCCGGTCTCGTTTGCCGAGGTCTATGCGATCATGTCGGCGCAGCGCAATACGCGGCTGCTGGGAACCTTCGCGCGACTGAACCGGCGCGACGGCAAGCCGCATTATTTAACGCACCAGCCGCGTATATGGACCTATCTGAATCGCTCGCTGGCCCATCCGGGATTGGCGGCATTTCGCGATTGGTATGACCGCCACGTGCCGCCGCCGCAGGCTTAGCCTCGGCCCGTCATCACCCGTGAGAGCGGGTGTCGCACCGACGTCATGTCGCGCCCGTATTGCTCGATCAATTTATGCGCGACCTGGCGCCCTGTGCTACACTTCCGCATTCAACAGAATCGCTCGTCGAGACCTATCGTCATGTCCGTGAAACCCACCAAAGCCATGGTGCTCGCTGCCGGCCTCGGGCTGCGCATGCGCCCGCTCACCGAAACCATGCCGAAGCCACTGGTTCCCGTGGCCGGCCAGCCGCTGCTCGACCATGTGCTCGACAAGCTCGCGCTCGCCGACGTGACCGACGCCGTGGTCAATGTGCATTATCTGCCGAACCAGATCATCGAACACGTGAAGACGCGCACGGTGCCGAAGATCACCATCTCCGACGAGCGCGACCAGGTGCTCGGCACCGGCGGCGGCGTGGTCAAGGCGCTGCCGCTGCTCGGCGACGAACCGTTCTTCCATCTCAATGCCGACACCATGTGGATCGACGGCGTGCGGCCGAATCTCGCGCGCCTTGCGGAGCATTTCGATCCGGCCAAGATGGACGTCCTGCTGCTGATGGCACCGACCGCCAACAGCATCGGCTATAGCGGCAAGGGCGACTACGAGATGCGCACCGACGGCACGCTGCGCCGGCGCAAGGAAAACCAGGTGGTGCCGTTCGTCTATGCCGGCGTGGCGATCCTGTCGCCGCGCATCTTTGCCGATGCGCCGGACGGCGAATTCGCGCTGACCAAACTGTTCGATCGCGCCAATGAGCAGGAGCGCTTATTCGGATTGCGCATGGATGGCGTGTGGATGCATGTCGGTACCCCGGATGCGGTGCGCGCCGCAGAAGACGCGTTTTTGGCCAGCGTGGCTTAACGCCTTTCCTCTCAAAGACGCGCAGTCACTTCTCCCCACCGGGGAGCGGTCGGCACGCGAAGCGTGACGGGTGAGGGGGCGCCCCACGCGCCGACTGCGCCAGTCCCCCTC
>SDZE01000347.1 GCA_004173095.1 Bradyrhizobiaceae bacterium | reverse complement strand
GTTACCGAAGTCATAGTACTGGTATTCGATCTTGCCCGACCAGTTCTGGGTGAACATGTATTCCATGCCACCACCGACGGTGTAACCATCGCGGCCGCCGTCACCGGCGAAGCCGTTGGTGAAGCGCGTGTCAGCCCAGGCGTAACCGCCCTTGGCGTACAGCATGGCGGGACCCCAGGTGTAGCCGAGACGGCCGGTCACCGAGCCGAGGCCACGGTTTGCGAAGCTGCTGTTGGTGTCCTTGAAGCTGTAGTTGGCTTCGATACCGAACACCCAGTTCGGCGAGAACTGCATGTCGTAGCCGATCTGACCACCGCCCATGAACGTGCCGTCGCTGCTGCCGCCGACGAGGTTGTTTTCGCCCGGGAACGCGCCACCGATGTGACCACCGATGTAGAAACCGGTCCAGTTATAGATCGGCGTGGCGGGCGCATAGGCCGGTGCCTTGGTGTAGGGGCGCGCTGCCATATCGGCTGCAGACGCGGGAGCAGCCATGGCGACCAGGGCAACGGCTGCGGTCGAAAGCAGAAACTTCTTCATTAGATAAATCCTCTCAATCCCAAACTGGATTGAGGCGAACCTAGATGATTGTGGGCGGAATGCTGTCACAACCATGCAACAGAGCGTCAAAGGAAAATGGCGAGATTTTCATGATCGTCGCGGTTACGACACACAGCCGCCTTATTCGTTCAACCTCAAGTTTTTTGTGGCTCACATGTGCGAGAGAACGGCATTTTTTTCGGAACCTTTCCATCAATTGGAAACGCTGTATTAAGCTTTAGGTAGCGTTCGCGAACGATGCCGATCTCTTAGAGACAAGGACTACACGCAATGGCCATCACCACGGCAGCCGACAGCTACGCGCCACGCACCATCAAGCTGAATGTCCGTGACAATGTGGCCATCGTGGTAAACGATTTCGGACTGCCCGCTGGAACCCATCTGCCGGACGGTGTGACGCTGCGCCAGTTCGTGCCGCAGGGACATAAGCTTGCACTCGTCGAGATCCCGCAGGATCAGCCCATCATCCGCTACGGCGAAATCATCGGTTACGCGATCGATACGATCGCTGCCGGCGATTGGGTGGAAGAAGCGCGCATCCACATGCCGGATGCACCAATGCTTGATCGTCTCGATATCGCAACGGCGACGCCCGCGCCGCAGGAACCGTTGAGCGGTTACACATTCGAAGGCTTTCGCAATCCCGACGGCTCCGTCGGCATCAAGAATATCCTGGCCATCAGCACGTCGGTGCAATGCGTTGCCGGCACGCTCGAATTCGCCATCAAAAAAATCAAAGCCGAATTGTTGCCGCGTTATCCGAATGTCGATGACGTGGTCGCCATCACGCACGGCTACGGCTGCGGCGTCGCCATTAACGCGCCGGACGCCTATATCCCCATCCGCACACTGCAGAATATCGCGCGCAATCCGAACTTCGGCGGCGAGGTGATGGTGGTCGGCCTCGGCTGCGAGAAACTCGCGCCGGAGCGTCTGCTGCCGAGCGATGATCCAGGCGGCACGATGCGCCTGCAGGACGAGAGCAATCGCGGCTTCGGCGACATGGTCGACACCATCGTTGCCATGGCGGATACGCGTCTCGCCACCTTGAACCGGCGCAAGCGCGAAACTGTCCCTGCCTCCGAACTGGTGATCGGCCTGCAATGCGGCGGCAGCGATGCGTTTTCCGGGGTGACGGCCAATCCCGCCCTCGGCTTCGCCAGCGATCTTTTGGTGCGCGCCGGCGCCACCGTGATGTTTTCCGAAGTCACCGAAGTGCGTGACGCCATCGAACTGCTGACGCGCCGGGCCGCCAATGAAGATGTCGGCCGCGCGCTGGTGCGCGAGATGGACTGGTACGATTCGTATCTGGCCCGCGGCGGCGCCGATCGCAGTGCCAATACGACACCGGGCAACAAGAAGGGCGGTCTCGCTAATATCGTCGAGAAGTCGCTTGGCTCCATTGTGAAGTCGGGATCGTCCGCCATTCATGGCGTGATCGGCCCCGGCGAGCGCGCCACGACAAAAGGCCTGCTATTCGCCGCAACCCCGGCCAGCGACTTCATCTGCGGCACGTTGCAACTCGCGGCCGGCATGCAGATGCAGATCTTCACCACCGGGCGCGGCACACCCTATGGGCTTGCCCACGCGCCGGTGATCAAGGTGTCCACGCGCACGGAACTCGCCAAGCGTTGGCCGGATCTGATCGACTTCGACGCCGGTCGCATTGCCAGCGGCGAGATCACCATCGAACAAGCCGGCTGGGAGCTGTTCCAGCTTATTCTCGACGTCGCCAGCGGCCGCAGGCAGGTATGGGCCGACAGATGGGGATTGCACAACGATCTGGTGCTGTTCAATCCGGCGCCGGTGACGTGAAGAACAATCCGTGATGGCCGGGACGCGCCCGGCCATTACGACGTATTAATTCAGCGAAGCCGCTTTCGGACCCGACGCGGTGACGCGCCAGATCACATTGCCGACGTCGTCGGCCACCAGCAACGCGCCCTTCGCGTCGAGCCGCACGCCCACCGGACGCCCCTGCGCCTCGCCGTTCTCATTCAGGAATCCGGTCAGCACATCCTGCGGCTTGCCGGACGGCTGGCCATCGGTGAACGGCACGAAGATCACTTTATAGCCGCTCTGCGGCTTGCGGTTCCACGAGCCGTGCAGACCGATGAACGCACCATTCTTCATGGTTTCCGGAAATGCGTCGCCGGTATTGAAGGTCAGCCCGAGTGCCGCGGTGTGCGCACCGAGCGCATAGTCGGGCGCGATGGCCTTGGCCACGAGTTCCGGCTGTTGCGGCTGTATCCGCACATCGACGTGCTGACCGTAATAGCTGTAAGGCCAGCCGTAGAACCCGCCATCCTTCACCGAGGTCATATAGTCCGGCACCAGATCGCTGCCGATTTCGTCGCGCTCGTTGACGACCACCCACAAGGCGCCGGTCTGCGGATTCCATGCCGGGCCATTGGGATTGCGCAGGCCGGAGGCGTATAGACGCGAGGTGCCGTTCACGCGGTCGATTTCGAGCACCGCTGCGCGATTTTTCTCGCTCTCCATCCCGTTCTCTCCCACATTGCTGTTGGAGCCGACCGTCGCATAGAGCTTGCTGCCGTCGGCGCTGGCGGTGAGATCCTTGGTCCAATGATGGTTGAGGCCGGCCGGCAGATCGACCACCTTGGTCGCCGCCGCATTGATGCGGGTGTCGCCCTCGTTATAGGGATAGGCCACAACGGCATCGGCATTGGCGACATAGAACCGATCACCGACCAGCACCATGCCGAACGGCGAATTGAGGCCTTCGATAAACGGCGCCTTCATCTCAGCGACGCCGTCGCCATCAGCGTCGCGCAGCAGCGTGATGCGATTGGCGGACGGCGTCCGCGCACCTGCGTAACCCATGACCTTTTGCATCACCCAGTCGCGGATGCTGAAACCTTTGTCGGGCTTCGGCGGCGCATTGCTCTCGGCCACCAGCACATCGCCATTCGGCAAGGTGTACACCGTTCGCGGATGATCGAAGCCGGTCGCAAAAGCAGTTACGACAAACCCGTCTGCCGCCTTGGGCTTTGCGCCTTCCGGCCAGCCCACCGCCTTGGAGACCTTCACGGTGGGAATCAAGCCCTTGTTGGGCGCCACCAGCTTCGGGTTTGGCCCGAAATCTTCACCTTGGGCGATGGTCGACTGCTCGTTGCACCCGGCCAGTGGCAGCGCCACGATGAGAACGGCGGTCGAGAGCAATAATTTGTGGCGCATGATATTTCCTTGTGGTGACGGAACCCAATGCACGCGATGCAGAAGCGTTCGATCCTGCGGCATGAAATTCATGTGAAGCGGCACCAGGCCGCAGCTATGGTCGTCACCGATACAAAGACGAAAACGACAATCGAGGAGGGTCCTAGTGATGGGCGGAGCCAGTGACGAAGCCACATGGAGGCGTTGGCGCAGCGTCGCCGATCTGTATCACGCGGTCTTCACCGGCCTGATCCTGACCGTCGTGACCCGCCGTGGCACCGCCGATGCATCCGAATTCGTGTTTCGCATCTTCCGCCGGCAGCAGCAGGAGCGCTTTGTCGCAGGGCTCGACAAGCTCGGCCTGTCGCATCTGCCACCGGCTGTCGCCGCCGCTCAATATCATTATCTGTCGAACTGGATCGGCGGCGTCTCGGTCGAATACATGTATGAAACCGACCGCAAGGCATGGATCCGCTATCCACCGCCGCGCTGGATCTGGCGCGGCACTGCGATCTGCGGCATCCCCGGCGAAGTCTCGCGCGCGATGCTGTGGGGCTGGCACGCCAACAACGGCGTGGCGCTCGGCGATCTCCGGCTCGGCTTCGTCTGCACCAAGCAGAGCGTCGATGGGCAGGATGGACTGGAAGGTTATTACTGCGAATACGGTCACGAACTCGATGTCGATCAGCGGCTGGTGTTCGCACGCCACCTCGAAGCGCCCCCGTTCGATCCAGCCCGGGCGCCGGCCTTGCCCGTCGATCGCTGGCCGCGGCCGCGGCTTGAAAAGGCCTATCGCAACTATGCGATGGAATATGTCCGCACTGCCGCACCGGTCGCGGTGCAGTTGTTCGGCCCCGATGATGCCGGCTATCTGCTGCGCCTGACCGGCAAGCTGATCGGCATGCAATATTACGACGAGGTGGCCGCAGCTTTCGGCATGACGCGCGGCGACGCGAACACATTCGCCGACGTCTTCGCCGCTCTGCTCGACGCGCAGGACGATGAGTTCACGGTCGATCGATCCGGTGGTGCGATTGCGGTTCGCCAGACCACCTGGAAGCTGTTGGACGGCGTCGCCGACGCCCATCCGGCCTGTGCCGAGATACTTCGCGGCCTGGTCGAAGGCCTGGCCGCCGGATGCGGGCGCAACGTCCCGATCTCCATGACCACGGCGCGGAACGGCGCACCGCCCTTCACATGGAGCATCGGCTGACGCGTCTTACTGCAGTGCAAATCGAGCAGCGCCCATGCAGCAAGCGCGTATGGCAGCGGTGATGAAGAATGCTAGGAACGGTGGGCCCGGCGATCGAGACCGGAGCACCAGGGAGACTGCATGTCAGAGGTCGCGCTCGCCGAACACCCGCCGGTCGATGGCGATAAAACAGCGCTTCCCGAACTGACCGCGCCCGCGCAGAACGCGCTGCTCGATCACCCCGTATTGCCGACCCTGCTCCGCCTGGCCTGGCCGAATGTCATGGCGCTGTCGGCCGGCACCGTCGTGGTGATCTTCGAAACCACCTATATCGGTCGGCTCGGCACCGAGGCGCTGGCGGCCATGGCGCTGGTGTTCCCCTTCGTGATGCTGACCATGACCATGTCCGGTGGCGCCATGGGCGGCGGCGTCTCTTCCGCCATCGCCCGCGCACTCGGCGCCGGTGACCGGGACCGAGCCAATACGCTGGCGACGCACGCCCTGCTGATCGCCATCTGCTTCGGCCTGACCTTCACGGTCGGGATGCTGAGCTTCGGATCGACGCTGCTGCAACTGCTCGGCGGCCGCGGCAATGTGCTGAGCCAGGCGCTCGCCTACATCACCATCTTCTTTGCGGGTGGTGTCATTCCCTGGCTGATGAATACGTTCGCCGCCATTCTGCGCGGCACCGGCAACATGAAGATCCCCTCCGCCATGCAGGTCAGTGCCGCAGGCCTGCAGATCGTGCTCGGTGGCACGCTCGGCCTCGGGCTTGGCCCGGTCCCGCAATTCGGCATGGCGGGCGTGGCGATAGGGACGCTGACGGCGTTCTGCTTCGGCACGGGCGTGATGGGCTGGTACGTGTTTTCGGGCCGCGCCCGGGTCCGCCCGATGCTGAAGGGCTTTCGTATTCAGCGCGGCATGTTTTTCGACATCCTCAAGGTCGGCGCCATCGCCTGTTTCAATCCGCTGCAGGGCGTGCTGACGCTATTGATCTTCACCCACATGCTCGCGCATTACGGCACCGAAGTGCTGGCGGGCTACGGCATCGGTGCGCGGCTCGAATTCATGCTGACGACGCTGGCCTTTGCGGTCGGCATCGCTTCGGTGCCGGCGGTTGGCATGGCCATCGGTGCCGGCCGCGTCGATCGCGCACGGCGCATTACCTGGACCGGCTGCGCGCTGGCTTTTACCGTGGTCGGACTGCTCGGCACGCTGATTGCAATCTTCCCTCACGTCTGGGTCAATCTGTTCACCGATGATCCCGGGGTCCGCAACGCCAGCCGCACCTATCTCGCCACCTGTGCGCCGATGTATGCGTTTCTCGGCCTGGCGACGGTGTCATATTTCGCCTCGCAGGGCGCTGCGAAGGTGCTCGGTCCCGTGCTCGCACAGACGGTACGCCTCGGCTTCGTGTGCGCCGGCGGCTGGTATCTGCTGTCGATCGACGCGCCGGCCACCTCCTTTTTCTGGCTCGCCGCGGCATCCATGGTTTTGCTCGGCGTGCTGTCAGCCCTCAGCGTGGCGCTGACGCCGTGGGGGCCGAAACCCGGCCCGGTGCCGGATATCCGGCCGGCGCTGATGTAACGGGGGATGGCCCGCTCGCTGAACCATATGGCACCTACGGCTGCGGGCGCGGCGGGGCCAACGAGAGCAACGCATCGAACAGATTGGCAGGCCGCCCCGACAACGCGCCTTCGATCGACAGCAATCGCGACTTGGTGACGATCCCGCCGCGGCCGGCGAAGCCGGAGACCTGCCCGGCCGCCACCAGCGCGCGATGGCATGGCACCAGCACCGCAAATGGATTGCGCGTCGCCGCCTGCGACACCGCGTTGACAGCGCCGCTCATGCGCAGATCGGTCGCGATCTCCGCATAGGTGCGCGTCTCACCGCGCGGGATTTTGCAGATCGCCCGATAGACTCGACACTCGAACTCGGAGATGCCCTCGGTGTCCAGCACCACATGGGACTCGTATATCCCAGCCCCGCCATCCCGGTTCGGATGTTAGCAGGCCAACGGCTTTCGCCAACCGGAAATTGCAGGTGCTGGGATACTCGCTGATTTGGTCTGCGCGCGATCGGTTTCGCGAAGATATTGGACACACCATGACGATGCAGACACAGAGGGTGCTTGGCGGATCAGCCATCCTCCGCTAGATCAGGGACATGGCTCAGATCCTTGCAGCGTCAATCGCTGCGACACGGATCGATGCGGGCGTAGTTCAATGGTAGAACGGCAGCTTCCCAAGCTGCATACGAGGGTTCGATTCCCTCCGTCCGCTCCAGCCTCCAATCCTTTTTCAGCGGCATTCGCGCAGGTCGGCAGGCGCCGTAGCGCTTAACCTTCGATTAACCACGATGGTTCAGCCTTTGGATGTGCGACGGAACCGGACGTTTTTGGGGACCGGCAGTGGCATCGAAAGGCCGTCCGGCGTAACGCCCGGGCGGCTTTTTGCCGAAGACCGCGCACATCACTGGTGCCGCCCTCAAACTGCCTTGGCCGCCGCGCGTCCGGCCGTGCGTCCCGAGAACAGGCAGCCACCCAGAAACGTGCCTTCCAGCGAGCGGTAGCCATGCATGCCGCCGCCGCCGAAGCCGGCGGCCTCCCCGGCCGCATAAAGGCCGCGGATGATCTGTTGACCGGCGCCGAACACCCGCCCGTCCAGATCGGTTTCGAAGCCGCCCAATGTCTTGCGCGTCAGGATGTTGAGCCGCACTGCGATCAGCGGGCCTTTGTCCGGATCGAGAATGCGATGCGGCTTGGCGGTGCGGATCAAACGGTCGCCGACATATTTGCGCGCATTGTGCAGGTTCATCACCTGCGCATCCTTCACATATGGATTGGCGAGACTGCGATCGCGAGCCTCGATCTGCGCCTTGATGCGATCGAGCTTCAACAGATCGCTGCCGACCAGCTCGTTCATTGCCTGCACGAGATCGCCGAGATTGTCGCGCACGATGAAATCCGCGCCGTGCTGCTTGAACGCCTCCACCGGCGCCGGCGCGCCTTTGTTGGTGGCGCGGCGCGCGGTCATCATCCAGCTCTTGCCGGTCAGGTCCGGATTCTGCTCCGAACCCGACAGCGCAAACTCTTTCTTGATGATCGCCTGGGTGAGGATGAACCAGGAATAGTCGTAACCGGTGGACTGGATATATTGCAGCTGCCCGAGCGTATCGGAGCCCGGAAACAACGGCGCCGGCAGCCGCTCTCCGGTCGCATCGAACCACATCGACGACGGTCCCGGTAGAATCCGGATGCCATGCTTCGGCCAGATTGGATTCCAGTTCTCGATCCCTTCCACATAATGCCACATGCGATCGCGGTTGATCAGCCGCGCCCCGATCGACTCGGTGATTCCGATCATGCGGCCGTCGACATGCGCGGGAACGCCTGAAATCATTCGCTGCGGCGGCGCACCGAGACGCTCCGGCCAATTCTGCCGAACCAGATCATGATTGCCGCCGATGCCGCCGGATGCGACGATCACCGCCTGCGCACGTAGCGCAAATTCGCCCACCACATGGCGCGACGAACTTTCGCCGCGCGCGTTATGTGCGGTTTCGAGTATGGCGCCGCTGATGCCATCCACCGTTCCGTTGGTGACGCTGAGCGCATCGGCGCGATGCCGGAACCTGAATGTCAACAATCCCTTCTTCACCGCCTCGCGGGCACGGCGCTCGAACGGTTCGACGATGCCCGGCCCGGTACCCCAGGTGATGTGAAAGCGTGGCACCGAGTTGCCGTGCCCCATGGCATCGTAGCCGCCGCGTTCCGCCCAGCCGACGATGGGAAACACACGATGTCCCATCGCGCGCAGCCAGTCGCGCTTCTCGCCGGCGGCAAAAGCGAGATAGGCCTCGGCCCAGCGCTTCGGCCAGTGATCCTCGTCGCGATCGAAACCGGCGGAGCCCATCCAGTCCTGATGCGCGAGCTCGACACTGTCCTTGATCCCGAGCCGTCGTTGCTCCGGCGAGTCGATGAAGAACAATCCGCCGAACGACCAGAACGCCTGACCTCCGAGATTCTGTTCGCCCTCCTGATCAAGCACGATCACGCGCTTGCCGGCATCTGCAATCTCCGTTGCAGCGACCAGACCGGCAAGGCCTGCGCCCACCACGATGACATCGGCATCGTCGGCCATCGTTTTTCTCCCCATCATTTTGTTAAGAGAGATTGAATGGTGCGCGGGAACTCGGGTCAACTGCAAATGCGGAATTTGCATTCCGTTGTTCCGCGTTGTGTCGCACTGCATCTCGCGCGCAACACTCGGTTTGAATCGGCGCGTTGCTGCGAACCGCCGCTAGACAAAAACCCGTTTCGACAACACGCTGACATCGTCCTGCATCACCAGGGCGAGAAGATTCGTTTCGTAGATTCGGCATCATGGTTTTGGGGCGGAACATGAAGTTCGTGACTGGTTTGCTGGCGGCGGTTCTGTTGGTGGCTGGTGTGGGCGCGAGCCATGCCGTGGTGCGTATCGCCGACGATCGCGGTGGTCGCATCGGCACCTATGTCGATAAATATCAGGGCCTGCGTTCGTCGGGTGAAACCGTCGTCATCGACGGACTGTGTGCCTCGGCCTGCACCATCGTGCTCGGCGCCATTCCGCATGAACGGATCTGCGTGACGCCGAATGCGAACCTCGGATTCCATGCCGCCTGGGACATGGGCAATAACGGCCGTGCCGTCACCAATCGCGAAGCGACCAAGATGCTGTATTCGATGTATCCATCGCAAATTCGGCGCTGGATCTCCAAGCGCGGCGGGCTCAAGCCGCAGATGGTGTTCCTGCGCGGCCCGCAACTCGCGAGCATGTACAAGCCCTGCTACATGAACGCCCGCGCGTCGGAGCGTTGAGGGGTTAGGACTGCGACGAACGAGGTCGGCGTGCGCTGTGACGGACGCCGTGGATCATGACCTCGGTTGCCGATGCCTTGTAAAATGAGGTACGGATAAGGCCAGACCACGACCCGCCGCAGCCCTGCCTTGCTCGTGAGTCGACCGCTTTCAGGGTATCGAACCAGGCGATCAATGACCGCCTGCATGCGCGCCTTGACGCGAAGTGCGCCTTGCGGATATTCGCGATCGATGAATGTCAGGACTTTATCCAACTCCGCGACAGCGCGCGTCGTATAGCGAAGTCTCATAGACCGTGTTTGGCCCAGACTGAGCGCACTGCTTCGTCGGAGGCAGATTCGCCACGCTCGCCCTGCGCGAGCGACTCATCGAAAGATGCCGTTTCATCCGCCGTCAGCGCAACCACGGCTCGATCGGCAGCGGCGAGATCTTCAGCGACCAGTTCCAGCAGCATCTGCGCGACGGCATCCTGCGCCTCGTCAGGGAGGCCACGGACCGTTTCAATTGCCTGTTCGAGCAGAGCCGTCATGGCTGCAGCCTGGCAGTTTTCACACCGTTTAGAAGCGCATTCCCTCGCCATCACTTGATCGGCTGCGACCCTGCTGGCGCTTGCCCGGGGCGGCAACTCGGCCTATCTGGAACCTGTATGCGGGCATCCGATAGGATGCCTGCCCATCAAGGTCCGTCAATGCAGCCGGCATCCACCCCTGACCATGTGGCATCGCAGCCTTCGCGCGCGGCAACGCTGATCGTTGCCGTTGCGGCGGCCTTCGGCGGCCTTCTCGTCGCCGGCGCCGCCGGGCTATGGGCCTATTACGGCACCGCCGTCTTCTTCGAGATGGTGAAGACCGGCATCGCCGCCTGCATGTGAGTTTTCGGGAATATCCAAATGAAGAGTTCGACCCGTCCGCTGATCATGATCGCGGCCTTCGCCGGCAGCCTTGCCATCGGTTTGCTGCTGGTGCTTTGGCTGTCTGGCGGTTTCCGCGGCGTGGCGGCACCGGCGGCGGTCGGCGGGCCGTTTCAGCTCACCGACCAGTCCGGCCAAAAGGTGACCGAGGACAGTCTTAAGGGCAAGCCATCGTTGATCTTCTTCGGTTTCACCCATTGCCCGGATATCTGCCCGACCGCGCTGTTCGAGATGTCCGAGGTGCTGCGCGCGCTCGGCACCGACGCCGACAGGCTCAATACCTATTTCATCTCCGTCGATCCGGACCGGGACACCGCGCCGATCATGAGGGACTATCTGTCCAGTTTCGATCCGCACCTGAAAGGCCTGACCGGCACGCCCGACGAGGTGGCGAAGGTGATTACGGGATACCGCGTCTATGCCAAGAAAGTCCCGACCAAGGACGGCGACTACACCATGGACCACACAGCGCTGATCTATCTGATGGACAAAGACGGCAAATTCGTCGCGCCGTTCAATTTGAAGCGCAAACCGGAAGAAGCGGCGACCGATCTGAAGCGCTATCTGTAACGCCAGCTGCCTGGGGCGCGAGGCAGCGTCGTCAATTCGCTGACCGCATGGCTTTGCTTCGTCGTGACATTGCATGCTGCGTCTTTTCCCAGCGATGCGGCTCGCGCAGCAATTGCCACAGCGCACGCCACGCAGCCACCGAGAGAAGCCCCCAATACAACGGCGCCAGCAACAGGATCCAGCCATGCTGCAATTGCCTGCGGCGTGCGAGCCCCTTCAGCCCGATAACGACGGTCGAGAGAAGGCCCGCCGAGATCGCAGCCAGATGCAACGGCATCAGCCGATCGACGAGAAAGCCGGAGACGTCACCGGTGACGCCTGCGCGTCCCAGGAACAGCGCGATCTCCACCAGCAAGAGCGGATAGGCGAGCGCCGTCAACACATTGCCTCCAGCGATCACGGCGACGCCGAACGTCCTCATCGATCCGACGTCACGCCATAACCGCAATGGCTGGTGCAAATGCACGCCGGCGGTCTGCATCCAGCCCTTCATCCAGCGCGAGCGCTGCCGCAACCAGGCGCCGAGATGCACCGGCGCCTCCTCATAGGTCGTCGAGGCGAAGGTCACGCAGCGATAGCCGAAACGTGCAAGACGGATGCCCAGATCGGCATCCTCGGTGACGTTGTACGCGTCCCAGCCGCCGACCTCGCGCAGCACGTCCGCGCGAAAATGGTTAGACGATCCGCCGAGCGGCAGCGGCAACTGCAGCGCCGCCAATCCCGGCAGCAACACGTCGAACTGCCCGGCATATTCCGCCGCAAACATTCGCGGCAGCATCCCCTCGGACGCATTGTCGATGCACAGGCTGGCCTGCACGCAGGCGATCCCGAGCCCGTGATGATCGAATGCATCGAGCGCGGCACGCAACTGCTTTGGCTCGGGCCTGTCCTCCGCATCGAACACCGCCACATAATGACCGCGTGCAAACGGCAGCGCGAAGTTCAATGCC
>SDZE01000458.1 GCA_004173095.1 Bradyrhizobiaceae bacterium | reverse complement strand
TTCCTGGCGTCGCTGCTGCTCGGCATCGGCGACGTCGCCGGCAAATATTACGTGCCGACGCTCGGCGCCTTCGTCATCTACACGCTGATGATCGTGATCCTGCTCTGGCGTCCCAACGGCCTGTTCGGCCGCACGGCGGCGAGGTGAGGGCATGAGCGCGGATTTCACCACCCATCCCGAAGTCGGCACCGTTCCCATGGCGGGCGCGCAGTGGCGCTGGCCGGAGGTTGCATTCTGGCTCTGCGCGGCCGGCTGCATCCTGCTGTTCCCGAACCGCTACCTGATCCTCACCGAGATCGCGTGGCTGGCGCTGTTCGCGCTGTCGCTCGATCTGATCCTCGGCTATGCCGGCATCGTCTCGCTCGGGCATGCCGCTTTCTTCGGCGTCGGCGGCTATTGCGCCGGCCTGCTCGCGCTGCATGGCATCGTCAAGGAGCCGGTGCTGGCACTGCTGGTTGCCGGCGGTGCTGCGATGCTGCTTGGCTTCGTCACCAGCTTCCTGGTGATCCGCGGCGTCGATCTCACGCGCTTGATGGTGACGCTCGGCATCGCGCTGTTGCTGCGCGAACTCGCCAATAAATTCTCTAACATCACCGGCGGCTCCGACGGCCTGCAGGGCATCGAGATGCAGCCCATTCTCGGAATGTTCGCCTTCGATATCTTCGGCAAGGTCGGCTTCATTTATTGCCTGATCGTGCTGTTCGTCATGTTGCTGCTGGCGCGCCGCATCGTCAATTCGCCGTTCGGCCTGTCGCTGCGGGCGATCCGCAACAATCCGCTGCGCGCCTCCGCCATCGGCATTCCCGTCAATCGCCGATTGATCGCCGTCTATACGCTGGCGGCATTCTATGCGGGCGTCGCCGGCGCGCTGTCGACACAGACGACTGCGCTGGCCTCGCTCGACGGTTTCGCCTTCGATCGCTCGGCCGATCTGCTGCTGGTGCTGATCATCGGCGGTACCGGCTATCTCTATGGCGGGTTGATCGGCGCCGTCGCGTTCAAGCTGATGCAGGAATTCTTTTCCACCATCACGCCGCAATTCTGGCAGTTCTGGATCGGCGCTGTGCTGGTGATCATCGTGCTGATCGGCCGCGAGCGACTGCATCGCTGGGCGATGGTGGTTCCGCGCCTGATCGTGGCGAAATTCGCGCGCAGCAACGTGCGGAGCGAGGCGCCATGACCGTTGCGCTTGAAACCGTGCATCTGGACAAATCCTTCGGCGGATTGCGCGTCACCCGCGATCTCTCGCTCAAGGTCGTAGCCGGCGCGCGTCACGCGCTGATCGGCCCGAACGGCGCCGGCAAGACCACGGTGATCAATCTCCTTACCGGGGTGCTGAAGCCGAACAGCGGCCGCATTATCCTGGAAGGGACCGACATCACTGATCTGCCCGTGCACAAGCGCGTGCTGCGCGGGCTGTCGCGCACGTTCCAGATCAACCAGCTCTATCCCGATCTCACGCCGCGCGAGACGGTGGGGCTGGCCGTCTCCGAACGTCTCGGCCATGGCGGCGATTGGTGGCGCCTGATGGGCTCGCGCCGCGACGTCAATGACGAGATCGCGGAAAATCTGGCGCGCTTCCATCTGCTCGATGTCATGAACGAGCGCACGGCAATGCTGCCCTATGGCAAGCAGCGGCTCCTGGAGATTGCGGTCGCCATCGCCACCAAGCCGCGCGTGCTCTTGCTCGACGAGCCCGCAGCCGGCGTGCCGGAAAGCGAGCGGCATGACATCCTCGCCGCGGTGGCGAGCCTGCCGCGCGACGTCACGGTGCTGCTGATCGAGCACGACATGGATCTGGTGTTTTCCTTTGCCGATCGCATTTCCGTACTGGTCAATGGCGCCATGCTGGTGGAAGGCACGCCCGACGAGGTCGCGCGTGATCCGCAGGTGAAGGCGGTTTATCTCGGCGAGGGCGCCGATGTCTGAACTCCTCGCCATCCAGGACCTCCGCGCTGGCTACGGCGAAGCCGTCGTGATTCCCAAAATGACGTTGTCGTTGGGTGAAGGGCAGGTGCTGGCGCTGCTCGGCCGCAACGGCACCGGCAAGACGACATTGATCAATTCCATTGTCGGCGTTACCCGCCGCTTCGGCGGCACGATCAAGCTCGGCACCACCGACATCACGTCGCTGCGCGCCGACCAGCGTGCCCGCGCCGGCATCGGCTGGGTGCCGCAGGAGCGCAATATCTTTCGCTCGCTCACGGTGGAAGAGAACATGACGGCGGTGGCGCTGCCGGGACCGTGGACCGTGAAGAAGGTCTACGAGATGTTTCCGCGCCTCGAAGAGCGCAAGAGCAATTTCGGCAATCAGCTATCCGGCGGTGAACAGCAGATGCTGGCGGTCGGCCGCGCTTTGGTGCTCAATCCGAAAGTGCTGCTGCTGGACGAGCCGACAGAGGGTCTCGCACCCATCATCGTCGAGGAATTGCTGACCGCCATCGGCAAAATCTCGCGCACCGGCGGGATCTGTTCCATCATCGTGGAACAGAACGCACGAAAGATTCTGGGCCTTGCCGACCGCGTCGTGATATTGGAACGCGGTACGATCGTGCATGATGCAGCCAGCGCGGCGCTGAAGGCCGATCCTGCCGTGCTCGACCATTTCCTCGGCGTTGCCGGCGCTGCCGGTCACGCCCAACATCATCAAGCCGGTTCGCCCGGCGCGTCCACCCACTGATCATTCCGGAGTATCGATCATGCAGAGAACAAAAGCGCCGTTCCGTGCCGACGAAGTCGGCAGCCTGTTGCGCCCCGCTTCGATCAAGGACGCGCGCGCCAAGCTCGAAAAGGGTGAGATCACCGCTGCCGATCTGCGCAAGGTCGAAGATCTCGAAATCGAGAAGGTGGTGCATCGCCAGGCCTCGGCGGGCCTCGAGCTCGCCACCGACGGTGAATTCCGCCGCTCGTGGTGGCATTTCGATTTCCTCGCCAAGCTGACCGGTTGCGAACTGTATCATCCCGAAACCGGCATCCAGTTCACCGGCGTGCAGACCCGCAACGACTCGATCCGGGTTATCAGCAAGCTCGATTTCCCCGATGATCATCCGATGCTCGATCACTTCCGCTTCCTCAAGAAGCATTGCGACACCGCAGGTGTCACCGCCAAGATGACCATCCCGTCGCCGGCCGTGCTGCATTTCCGCGGCGGTCGCAAGGCGATCTCGAAAGAGGTCTATCCGGACATCGAAGTGTTCTTCGAGGATCTGGCCAAGACCTATCGCAAGGCGGTGAAGGCATTCTACGACGCCGGCTGCCGTTACCTGCAATTCGACGACACCGTCTGGGCTTATCTCTGCTCGGAAGACGAACTCAACAAAGTGCGCGCCCGCGGCGAAGATGCCGACAACCTGCAGCAGATCTATTCGCGCATCATCAACTACGCCATCGCCGAGCGCCCGTCGGACATGGTGATCACCACGCATGTGTGCCGCGGCAATTTCCGCTCCACCTGGATTTCCTCGGGTGGCTATGAGCCGGTGGCGGAAACGCTGCTCGCCGGCACCAATTACGACGGCTATTTTCTGGAATACGACTCAGACCGTGCCGGTGGTTTCGAACCGCTGCGCTTCCTGCCGAAGGGCAACAAGGTCGTCGTGGTCGGCGTCATCACCTCGAAATTCGGCGAGCTGGAAAAGAAGGAAGACATCGTCGCCCGCCTGCACGAAGCCGCAAAATTCGCGCCGCTGGAGCAACTCGCCGTGTCGCCGCAATGCGGCTTTGCCTCGACGGAAGAGGGCAACATCCTGAGCGAAGACGAGCAGTGGGCGAAGCTCAAGCTCGCGGTGGATGTGGCGAACGAGGTGTGGGGCAAGTAACGGCAGCTTCGTCGGCATGACGCCTCGGCTCGATCCGGTGTCCAAGCCATCTTCCTCGCCCCATGGGGCGAGGCGGATGGCTTTGTCATTTTTGGCGGCCGTGGTTTTGCTATTGCTACTGCCATCGACGGACGCTGTCACGCAGGCAAATGAATTGCTCGGCGAATGGCAGCAGCTGGAGTCGAATTCTGGCCAGTGTCCGCAATGCCGCGTGACTTTCGCCCGATATGGCCCGCGGCTGAAGGTGACAGCTAACAACGGCTGGTCGGCCGATGTTGGCATCACGCCAGCCAGCGATCCCGTGAGAGCGACAGGACAAGGGCATTGGGCGATGCGCATCGAGGGAAAAACCGTATCGACACCACTCTATGTCGGCTTTGCATTGCGCGGCGATCGTCTTCACATGACGATGATCGCCGAGATCGTTCGAGGCCGAAAGAAAGTTGTAAAGGCTGTGTTCGGCCGCGTTTGGAGCGGGGTCTAGCTCGACGCTGGTGTCTTGAACCATTTACGGGGCAAGCCAAGAAGATAGGCGCGACGCCTCAGGTCGGCGATCTCTCGGTTCAGCTTGGTGGCGATGGTCTCGGGGGGTGAGGCCTGATCGACTAGGGCACGAAAGTGGTCGTCCTCGTCTTTTGTCCACGGGGCGACGTTCCCGTTCCGCATTTTTTGCTCCTAGCTATTCTGGTGTCGCAGCTAGCCAGCCTTGGTGGGCTGGTCAAGCGTCGCTAGGCCAGCGCTGCCAGGACCATCAAGGTTCCTGAAGCTGCGGCGGTGACCGCTGCGGCGATGCCGAGACCGACCTTTTCCAGGATGCACATCGGCCGTTCCTCCGAACGGTGAATCCTAGTCCCTCAGATTCCACCACAGCAAGAGTCAATCGCGCACCGTCTCCGGTTCCGCGATCCCTTTTCCATGGGAGATCCAATCAATGACGGCATGGCCGAAAGACACTCAGGCTGCCCGCAATGCCTTCTATGGCGACCCGGGAAAGGGGCAGATCGCTGGTCAGATGGTGCCGGTCGTCCCGCCATTCGCGATGTATTACGAGGGGAAGCGGGTCAAGGCGATCCAATTCCACAAGAAGGCCGCGCCTGCGCTGCTGGCTGCCCTGAACGAGATCTGGGACTATTGCCAGCACGATCAGGCGAAGGTCGAAGCCGCCGGCGTGTCGAAATACGCCGGCGCCTACAATCCCCGGATGGTGCGTGGCTCGAAGACGAAGTGGTCCAATCACGCCTATGCCGCGGCGATCGATCTCAATCCCGAAAAGAATGCCCTCGGAGTGAAGAAGGGCACCATGCCGCAATTCGTGGTGGACGCCTTCTGCCGCCAAGGCGCGATGTGGGGCGGCTGGTAGAAGGGCCGTGCCGACTGGATGCATTTCGAATTCGTTGACAACGGCGGTCGGCGGCCGTCCTCGACGGCGCCGGTGTTCGGGCAGCCCGCTCGCTTTGCGGAGATCCCGGCAGACGTCGATCAAACCGACGCGCCGGCCGACGAGTTCGAAGAAGAGGGCGACGAGCCTCAGAACATTCAACCACAGACCGGCGGCTACAGTTTGGCCGTCGAGGTGCTCCAGAAGCACCTGATCGCCCTGAAATACTTCGAGGTCGGCGACGCCGACGGCTTCTGGGGTGGCAAGACCCGCGGCGCGGCCACGGCGTTCATGAACGACCGCGGCCAGTTACCCGATGGCCTCATGACCGATGCAGGCTTCGCTACGGCTGCCGCTGGAGCGACGGTGACGGTAGAGGTGAGCAAGGCAGTCGCCGAGGGCTGGACGCGCCCCATCGCGCCCGCACGGGCCAATGCATCGGCCAAGGAAATCGCTGCAACGGTTCTGGCGGTTCAGCAGACTCTGTGGCAGCGCCTGGCCGCCAAGGTGACCGGCTGGTTCTCGGCAATCGGCCTGACTTTCACCGGCGCGTCCGGATATTTCGATACGATCCGCCAGAAGGTCCAGCCGATCCGTGAATTCGTCACGGACATCCCGCCGGTGCTGTGGTTCGCGCTGCTCGGCGGCGCCGCGTTGCTGCTCTATCTCAGCGCCAACAAGGCGACGAACAGCATTGTCGAGGACAAGCGGTCGGGGAGGCTCAACTGATGGGCGCGCTCGTCGCCATCGCGGCGTTCCTTGCCTCCACAATCGGGCGCTATGCGCTCATCGCCGTCGTTGCTGGCGGCCTGCTGATCGGCATCCGCCAGCAAGGCTACAACGCTGCCCAGCGGAAATGCGAAGCTGCGTCCGCGCAGCGCCAGATCGAAATCAACCAGCGGGACGTCAAGATCGCCGAGCTCCAGGAGCGGGAGGATCAGCGGATTGGCGCCGAACAATCGAAAGCACAGGAGATCGACGATGCGGCCCAACGGAAGTTCGAGGCAGAGCTGGCAAAGCGCAAGCCGGCTGATCGCTGCCTGCTCACTAAGCCTGATGCTGATCGGCTGGTGGAGGCCGACATAGAACATCAACCGGTCCTCCCGTAGGAATTAGGCTGGGAGGCTCCGCAATCCTGGGAAGTCATCGCGCGCCCCGGCGGTGTCCGCGGCGGCGGTGCTGAGCGAGCGCTGATTGCGAGATCAGCTTGCGCTTGATGGCTTCGGTCTCGCGCGTGATTGGGGGCGCGCTGGCCGCCGGCTGCGCCAAGCGGCGGGGAGGAATGAACCTGATGGTCATAAAGCCCTCCGGAGAGAGCGGTTGCAGCCAAAAAGGTGAGGGGGGGCGCGCAAAATTCCCGTTTAATTTCAACGGAGCGTTATTGCCCTCACTTTTCGTTAACCATTTGAATTTGTGAGACAGTCCATCAACTAGGCGAACTTGCTCAACGGCGTGCTTAGTTCTTCCCGCGCCCCACGCTCTCATACGTGAACCCGGCCTTCTCCATATCTTCCGGCCGATAGATGTTGCGCAGATCGACGATCACCGGCTGCTTCATCTTCGCTTTGATCTGCGCCAGATCGAGCGCGCGGAATTGCTCCCACTCGGTCACGATGACGAGCGCGTCGGCGCCGGTGGCGCAGGCATAGGCATCGTCGCAATAGATGACGGTGGATGGCAGTTCGGTCTTGGCCTGCTCCATGCCGACGGGGTCATAGGCCTGCACGCTGGCGCCGAGATCCTGTAGCGCGGTGATCAAGGGGATCGACGGCGCCTCGCGCATGTCGTCCGTGTTCGGTTTGAAGGTGAGGCCGAGCACGCCGACCGTCTTGCCGCGCAGGCTGCCGCCGAGCGCGTTCTGCACCTTGCGCGCCATCGCGCGCTTGCGGTTGTCGTTGACGGTGAGCACGGTTTCGACGATGCGCAGCGGCGCCTCGCAATCCTGCCCCGTCTTGACCAGCGCGCGCGTATCCTTCGGGAAACACGAGCCGCCGAAGCCGGGCCCGGCATTCAGAAATTTTGCGCCGATGCGGTTGTCGAGGCCGATGCCGCGGGCGACGTCCTGCACGTCGGCGCCGGTCCGCTCGGCGAGATCTGCGATCTCGTTGATGAAGGTGATCTTGGTCGCGAGAAATGC
>SDZE01000168.1 GCA_004173095.1 Bradyrhizobiaceae bacterium | reverse complement strand
CTGCAGATAATCCGGCAACTTGATGAAGGTCTGCGACGAGCCCATCACATAGTCGGTCGCCGTCACCGCCATGAAGACGAGGCCGATCGAGAACAGCACCTGATCGAGATGGCTGCGATGGTAGAGATGGCGATACAGCGAGCGCTCCAGCACCGCGCCGATCACCGCGCTGGCCGCGAAGGCCATGGGGAGTGCGGCAAAGAACGGCCAGCCGATGCGGTTGACGAGGACGGCGCAAATATAACCGCCCGCCATGGCGAAGGCGCCGTGGGCGAGATTGACGAAGTTCATCAGCCCCAGCGTCACCGCCAGCCCGCATGCGAGCACGAACAGCAACATGCCGTAGGCGACGCCGTCGAACAGGATGGTGAGGAGGGTCATGGATTTATCTAAACTTTCTTTCTTGTCCCTCCCTCCCCCAAACGGCGCAGCCGCGCCGTGGGGAGGGTGGCCGGCCCGCTTGGGCCGGTCGGGTGGGGTGTCTCCGCAAACGCCGACGTCACGTGGGACGCCCCACCCGGCCTCCGCTTCGCTCGGCCACCCTCCCCACTGCGCCGCTTCGCGGCTTGGGGGAGGGAAACCATCGACCGCAGCGCTTGGCTACTTCTTCGTCTTGCCCGGATCCTTCACCGCTTCGAACGTCGCGAATTCGATGTTGTAGAGTTCGCCATCCACCTTTTTCACTTCGCGGATATAGATGTTCTGCACGATGTCGCGGGTGTCGGGATCGATGGAAATCGGGCCGCGCGGGCTTTCCCAGGCCATGCCCTTCATCGCCGCGATCAGACTGTCACCATCGGCCTTGCCGCCCGTCTTCTTCAGCGCTTCGTAGATGAGATGGATGCCATCCCAGCCGCCGACCGCCATGAAGCCCGGACGGGCGTTATAGGCTTTCTTGTAATCGGCCACGAACGCCTTGTTCATCGCCGAGGGATGCGCGGCCGAATACAGATGCGCGGTGACGGCGCCGATCGCCGCATCGCCCATGCCGTTGAGCAGATCGTCATCCATGACGTCGCCGGGCCCGATCACCTTGATGCCGGACTTGTCGAGGCCACGCTCGGCATATTGCTTCATGAAGTTGCCGCCCTGCCCGGCCGGCACGAAGACGAACACCGCGTCCGGCTTGGCATCTTTCATGCGCTGGAGGAACGGCGCGAAATCCGGATTGGCGAGCGGGACTTTCACCTCCTCGACGATGGCACCGCCACCAGCAGTGAAATGCTCCTTGAACGCCGCGAGCGCGTCGTTGCCCGGCGCGTAATCGGAGGTCAGCGTCACCACCTTCTTGATGCCGTTCTTGGCGGCCCAGTCACCGATGATGGTGGAGGACTGTGCCAGCGTGAACGAGGTGCGCGCGATATAGGGCGAACGCTCGGTGATGATCGAGGTGCCGGCCGCCATCACGATCAGCGGCACCTTGGCCTGCGTCGCCAATGGCGCGGCCGCGAGAGCCGCAGGCGTCACGCCGAAACCGGCGATGATGTTGACCTTCTCGTTGACGATCAATTCCTGCGCCAGGCGCTTGGTATTGTCCGGCAGTGCCGCGTCATCCTTGAGGATGACCTCGACCTTCTTGCCGGCGACAGTGTCGCCGTTCTTCTGCTGATACAGTTTGATGGCATTGTTGATCTGCTGGCCGGTGGAAGCCTGGCCGCCGGTCATCGGCACGATCAGGCCGATCTTCACCGTTTCCTGCGCGCTGGCCACCGTGCCCAGAGCGAATACGCCGGCGGCAGCGACCGCGGCGGAAATGAAGGTCCTCAGCATCGTATCCTCCTCTGTGCGTGATGTCGGCTCTTGCAGGCCGGAAGATCGTCGTCCCCAACACGTCGGTCCGCGATATCGAAGCGATGTTGACGTGTCAACGGTTGCCTTGACAATGCGCGTTGGAGGGGTGAAGTGCGACATCCCGCAGCATCGCGGCGTACTGCTAAAGTATAGCAGGGCGCCATGATGCCCCCGTCATCGCACCTTCAGAGCATTCATCCCGCATGACGAAGCCGGTCATCAACCATACGAGATACGTCCCCGCTCTGATCAACTTCCTCGCCAACAAGTTGGCCGGCGGAGCCTCCAGCGCCTATCGGCGCGAATTCGGCGTCGGCGTCACCGAGTGGCGCATCCTCTCCAAGCTCGCCAGCGAAGACGCGTGCACCGCACAGCAGATCTGCCAGTATTTCGACCTCGACAAGGGCCTGGTCAGCCGGACGCTGAAATCCCTGGCCGATGGCGGCAATGTCACGGTGGTCGATCAAGGCGACGGCAAGCGCGTCATCATGATGACTAAAGCCGGCCGCGCGCTGCATGACCGCATCATCGAACTGGCGTTGGACCGCGAACGCGTGCTGCTGGACTGCCTGAAGCCTGAGGAGGTCGAAACGCTGATCGACCTGCTGCGCCGGCTGCTGGCCCAAACGCCGGCGGTGAACGCGGTGCAGGTACGGCAGCCTGCGGCGAAGAAGAAGCCGTAGACGGCTTAGACAACCACCGCAGTCAGTGGCGCTCAGCGACCGCTCTTGATCGCGATCAGCCTGATTGTTGCGGGGGGATGGCGCATATCGCGACGCAAAAAGTTTTGCGCGGCCGGCTCCCGCTACCTTCAATTTTCGGATAGACGCTCCATATTGGTGAGCGTTCGCCCACCCAACCTTACGATGAGCCTCATGCTAGTCACCCGCCGCGTCGCTACTGCCCTCGGTCTTGTCTGATGGCTGGGTCTTTATCCGGCTGCGGATCGATCAGTTCGTTCCTGGCGGGCGGGATGGCGGATCTGATTCCGGCCTGGGCCGGCGGCCTCCCCGCCGACGCTCCGCCGCGGCCGGGCACGCCGGAATATGAAGCGTGGATGAAGCAGCGTGCGGCGCCGCAAGGCGATGCCAGCAACGGCCCGGACCCTTCCACATCGCCATCTGCCAGCGTTATTCGCTGACGCAGACCGCAGCGGTCAAGCACCACGACATTGACCGGTAAATTGCTCAGGCAGACTGCTTGATGAAGTCGATGAAGGCGCGTAGCGGCGCAGGCACCAGACGCCGGCCGGGATAGTACAGGAACGGCCCGGAAAATTGCTGCCACCACGGCTCGAGCACCGGCTCAAGCGCGCCGCTGTCGAGATGCGGACGCAGCCAGTCTTCGAATAAGGCAACGATCCCGGTACCGGCAACCGCGGCTTCGACCGCCAGATCGACGCCGCCACCAATGCGGACCACCAGTGGCCCGGACGCATCGATCCTCACCACCTCGCCATCCCGCTCGAACTCCCATGCCGGAATCGCGCCGCTTGCAAAGCGGCCGCGCAGACAGGCATGAGACAACAGGTCGCGTGGATGCGCGGGGCGACCGTGGCGGTCGAGATAAGCCGCCGAGGCCGCGGTGGCGAAGCGCTGCATGCGCGGCCCGATCGGGACGGCAATCATGTCCTGTTCGAGCCGCTCGTCATAACGAATGCCGGCGTCACAGCCGGCGGCAAGCACGTCGACGAAGTCCTCGTCGGTGACCACGTCCAGCCGGATGTCGGGATAGGCCGCCAGAAACGCCGGGACGATGCGTGGCAGTACCAGCCGCGCGGCGCTGACCGGCACATTGAGCCGCAACAGACCCGCCGGCCGGTCACGAAACCCATTGACGATGTCGAGGCCTGCCTCGACCTCGGTCAATGCCGGCCCGAGCCGCGTCAGAAGGTGCGCACCGGCTTCAGTGGGCGCAACACTGCGCGTGGTGCGGTGGAGCAGGCGGACGCCGAGTTGCAGTTCCAGCCGGCGCACGGCCTCGCTCAGCCCCGATGCGCTGCCGCCGCTCGCGCGGGCACCCTCGCGAAAGCCTTTCGCACGGGCAACGGCCACGAATGCATTCAAGTCTGCCAGATCGACCGCCATTGTTCGCCTTTTTGCACAACCCGTCCGGATTATATCGGATTATCGAACGGGGCGGCGACCTCTATCTGAGGCTGGCGAAAGGATATCTCTCATGCTCATCTTCAACTCTTCCGACACTTTCAAGCTCGGCAACCGCACGGTGAATCGGCTCGGCTACGGCGCGATGCAACTCGCGGGGCCGGGCGTGTTCGGCCCGCCCCGCGATCGGGAGGCTGCTTTGGCCGTGCTGCGCGAGGCCGTTCAATCGGGCGTCAATCATATTGACACCAGCGACTTCTACGGCCCGCACATCACCAATCAAATCATCCGCGAGGCCTTGCATCCCTATGCCGACGACCTCGTCGTCGTGACCAAGATCGGCGCCGTACGCGGCGCTGATGCCTCGTGGCAGCCAGCCATGTCGGCCGCCGAATTGACGGAGGCTGTGCACGACAACCGGCGCAATCTGGCGCTCGACGTTCTCGACGTGATCAATCTGCGCATCATGTTCGACATCCACGGTCCCGCCGAGGGATCGATCGCCGCGCCGCTGGCCGTGCTGGCGAAATTGCAGCAGCAGGGGCTGGTGCGCCATATCGGGCTCAGCAACGTGACCGCCACGCAGGTCGCCGAAGCCCGCCAAATCTGCGACATCGTCTGTGTGCAGAACCACTACAATCTCGCGCACCGCGCCGATGACGCGCTGATCGATCACCTCGCGGTAGACGGGATCGCCTACGTGCCGTTCTTCCCGCTGGGCGGCTTCACGCCGCTCACGCCGCTGCAGTCGTCAACGCTGTCAGCGGTGGCGACGCGCCTCGGGGCCACGCCGATGCAGGTTGCCCTCGCCTGGCTGCTACGCCGCGCGCCCAATATTCTGCTGATACCGGGCACCTCGTCCCCGGCACATCTGCGAGAAAATCTTGCGGCGGCAAGATTGGAGTTGCCGGATGATGCGATGAACGACCTGGGCCGTATCGCCAACGATCCGTCCGCTTGAAGACAAGTCGGTGATCGACCGTTCCTCACCTCGTGATCGCGAGGTGAGGACATCAGTTGGTGAACACCACCGTCTTCTTGCCGTTCAGGATGACACGATCCTCGAGGTGATGGCGGACGGCGCGGGCGAGCACGCGGCGCTCGATGTCGCGGCCCTTGCGCACCAGATCTTCCGGCGAGTCGCGATGGCTGATGCGTTCGACGTCCTGCTCGATGATCGGACCTTCGTCGAGATCGCTGGTGACGTAATGGGCGGTGGCGCCGATCAGCTTGACGCCGCGCGCATGAGCCTGGTGATAGGGCCGCGCGCCCTTGAAGCCCGGCAGGAACGAGTGGTGGATGTTGATGCACATGCCGGACAGTTTGGCCGACAAGTCGTCCGACAATATCTGCATGTAGCGCGCGAGCACGACAAGCTCGGACTGTGTCTCGTTCACCAGCGCCCAGATCGCAGCTTCCTGCTCGCTCTTGGTTTCCTTGGTGATGGGGAGATGATGAAACGGGATGTCGCCGAAATCGATGCCGCTATAGGTCTCGCGCGGATGATTGGAGACGATCGCGGTCGGGATCATGTCGAGTTCGCCGGTGCGCCAGCGATACAGGAGATCGACCAGGCAGTGATCCGACTTCGAGGCCAGGATCATCACCCGGCGCTTGGTCGCCTGATCGCGCATCTGCCAGACCATCTTGAAACGCTCGGCGATGGCGCCGAAGCCGGTCTGTAGCGATGCCAGATCAACATTCACATCGGCCGCGTTGAACACCACGCGCATGAAGAACACGCCGGTTTCGTTGTCATTGAACTGCTGGGCATCGACGATGTTCTGGCCGTTATGGGCCAGAAAGGTTGAGACGGCGGAAACGATGCCGGGGCGGTCCGGGCAGGACAAAGTGAGGACGAAATGGTGCGACATGATGGACTACTGGCTTGAGATTCAGGGGCAATTTTGCCCTGATCTATCACCTGGCATAGCCTAGCGCCAATCCGATTGCGCATTGCGATAAACGAAAGACCGCCGAGATGGCTGAACGACTGGACGGCACCCGTATCCTGATCCTCGAAACCCGTGAGGAAGCGCAATTCTCCAGGCTTCTCAAGGAGAAAGGCGCCGATGTCTTGCAATGCCCGATGTTCACCATTGAGGACGTGCCAGACCCAAAGCCGGTCTTGGACTGGGTTGCCCGGTATGTCGCTCACCCCTTCGACGATCTGGTTTTGATGACCGGCGAAGGTCTGCGGCGGATTCTCAAACTGGTGCGGCAACGCGGCGATGAAGCCGCGTTTGTCGCGGCTATTGGCAAATCGCGCAAATTTGCCCGCGGGCCGAAGCCCGGCAAGGCGCTGCGCGAGATCGGCCTCGCCGCGGACGTCATCACCGAGAAGCCGACCTCGGAGGGCATCGCCGATATGCTGGCAGCATATGATCTGAAAGGCCGGAGGGTCGCGTTGCAGCTCTACCCGGAGAAGGATCATGCCGCGCTGGTCGGCGCCATCTCGGCGCGGTGTGCCGAGGTCGATACCGTGCTGCCCTACATCTACGATTCGAAGGCCGCGGATGCGAACATCCTGTCTGCCATCGATGAAATGGAGAGCGGCAGCGTCGATTGCATCGCGCTGACGAGTTCGGGGCAGGTGCGCCGCCTCGTCGAGGCCGCGCGGGCGCATTGTCGCGAGACGCAATTGCAGAGCGCGCTTTGGAAGACACCGATCGCATCGGTGGGGCCGGTCGTTTCGGACGAATTGCACGCGCACGGTTTTCGCGCATCGATCACACCGGCGGAGGATGCATTCTTCATGCGGCCGCTGATTTCCGCCATGTCCGTGGCGCTGGGCAAATCTGCAGGGCGAAACGCGACCACGTGACTTGACCCGCGCACGCATCACGACATGATGCCCGCCCAACAAGAAAAGAACGGGCGGAAATGGAATGTCGAGATTGCCGCTAGATGATTTGCGCGTGGTGGAAATCGGATCCGGCGATCAGCTCGCTTATTGCGGCAAGCTGTTTTCCGATTTCGGCGCCGAGGTCATCAAGATTGAGCCTGATGGCGGCGATCCGATGCGGCAGCACGCACCGCTGGTCGATGTCGGTCATGGACGGCGCGAGAGCGGCGTATTTGCCTGGCTGAACACCAACAAGCACAGCATCACCGCGGACCTCGATGACGTCGCGGATGTCGCTGCGATCAATACGCTGCTGCAGAGCTGCGATCTGCTGCTCGATGCGCGGCCGCCCACGGAGATTGCGGCCTCGCTGCTCACGCACGACGATCTGCGCGGCGACAATCCGGGCCTCGCCATCACCGCCCTGTCATGGTTCGGTGAGAACGGTCTCTATTCCGAATTCCAGGCGACCGATTCTATCTGCCGCGCGCTGTCCGGCAATGTGAAGCTGGTCGGTGCCAAGGAAGGCCCGCCCGTATTGCCGGGCGACGGACAGATTGCGGTCATGACCGCCCTCACCGCTTTCATTCCGACGCT
>SDZE01000048.1 GCA_004173095.1 Bradyrhizobiaceae bacterium | reverse complement strand
TCACGGCATGATCTGGCCGCCATTCACTTCGATCACCTGGCCGGTGATGTAGCCGCTCATGGAGTCGTCGGCGAGAAACTGATAGGCGCCGACACATTCCTCGGGCGTGCCGATCCGGCCGAGCGGAATGGTCTGGCGCGAGGCTTCGAGTTGCTCGGCATTCGAGTAGCGTTGATGGAATGGCGTCATGATCACACCCGGCGCCACCGCATTGGCGCGCACACCGAACGGCGCCAGCTCCTTCGCCAGCACGCGGGTGATGGTGCTCACGAAGCCCTTGGCCGAACCATAGAGACCCGCGCCGCCGCCGCCGCCATTGCGGGCCGCGACCGAGGTCGTGTTGATGATTGAGCCCGAGCGCTGCGCTTCCATGATCTTTGCGACCGTGCGACAGGCGAAGAACACCGAGCCGATATTGAGATCGATGACGTCGTCATACTGCTCGTCGGTGGCATTCGCGATCGCGGTGCGACCGAACATGGCACCGGCATTGTTGATCAGCACATCGATGCGGCCAAGCTTGGCATGGGCTTCTTCGATCACGCGCGCGGCTTCGGCGCGGTCCGAGACATCCCCGCGCACCAGTTCGGCCTTGCCGCCAGCTGACTGGATCCCCGAGACGACCTCGTGTGCGCCTTCCGGATTGCCGTTGTAATGCACGATCAGATTGGCGCCGAGCGCTCCGAATTTCGTCGCGACCGCCGCGCCGATACCCGAGCTTGCGCCGATGATCACGATGGCTTTGCCGTTCAATCCGTTGGTCACACTGTCGTCCTTTCGAATGCTGGCAGCCTTCCACCACGATTTCGTCAACCTGACAAGTTGGCAATTTTGGTGCGTCGCAATACGACCTTTGGATAAGGATCTCGCTTTTGTTGTTTTAAAACAACTAATTAATCAACGCTCGAAGACAGCTGCGCAATCTTGACATGTTGACAAGCTGGATTGTCCTCGACATGTTTGCCGCAACCTGGCGAGGAAATGTTTCCAAGCGAAAGCCGATCACATTGATCGGGTTTTCGAACGAAGCGACCACGCCGCCCTTTGAGCCGCGGTCCGACCTGATCATGAAGCCGATCGATCCAACCGAACTTCCCGACACGCCGCGCCCGCGGAATGCCGGTTCGTCGCTTGTCGACAGGGTCTATCACGAGCTTGCCGAACGCATCGCCAGCGGCGATTACGCGCCGGACCAGAAACTGCCCGGCGAGCACGAACTTGCGGCGGTCCTCGATGTCTCCCGCCCCGTCCTGCGTGAAGCGCTCGGCCGCCTGCGCGAGGATGGCCTGATCACGTCGCGCCAGGGCGCCGGCAGCTTCGTGCAGGCGCGGCCCCACCAGCAGCCGTTCGGCTTCGCACGCGTCGAGACCATCGCCGATATCCAGCGCTGTTTTGAATTCCGCATCAGCATGGAGAGCGATGCCGCCTATTTCGCAGCTCTCCGCCGCGGAGATGACAATCTCACAAAGATCAAAGCGGCGCTCGGTCTGCTGCGCGACGCCACCAACAAGCGCAAGCATCGCGAAGATGCCGACTATGCGTT
>SDZE01000108.1 GCA_004173095.1 Bradyrhizobiaceae bacterium | reverse complement strand
GCGATCTGCTGCAGCGTCGCTTGCGAACAACTGCCGGCGAGGCAGGCAGCCGCGCCGCCGACGGGGGTTCCGGCCGACGCGGCGACGTCGGCGGCTTTCACGCGACCGGATGCCACCAGCCCGCGGGCAAGCCCGAGGCCGAGACCCGATGCACCAACGGAGACGCGATGATCGAGCGCCACCGCGCCGATGGTCTCCAGATCTGTCGCGAACACCGCGTCGACGATGGCGGCGCCGAACCCATTTTCGGACAATCCATCGAGATGCGCGCGCACCACATCCGCGCCGGTTGCAACGATACCGAGATCGACAAGACCGATATTGGTCTCGCTCTGCCGCGCCAAGACGCGCACCAGATTTGAATCGTGCATCGGATTGAGCGGATGATCCTTCAGCGGACTCTCATTCAACGGCACGGATCCGACGAACAGATTGCCCTGATAGACCGTGCGTCCGGTTTCGGGGAAAGCCGGCGTCACCAGCACCACATTGTCACCGGCATCCATGCGCAGTGCATCCATCACCGGGCCGATATTGCCGCTATCTGTGGAGTCGAAGGTCGAGCAGATCTTGAACAGGACATGCGATGCGCCGCGGCTGCGCAGCCACTTGTCCGCCGCACGCGATTTCTCCACCGCAACACTGGCCGCAATGGATCGGCTCTTCAACGACACCACCACGGCATCGACCTCGGGCAACTTCAGATCGTCGGCGGGAATGCCGATGGTCTGCACGGTGCGCAGCCCGTTGCGCGTCAATGTGTTGGCGAGATCGGAGGCGCCGGTGTAGTCATCGGCGATGCAGCCCAGGGCGAGGGTCATACTTTCACTCCCGCATAGGGCTTGAACCAGCCGAGGCCGGCCACGGTGTCACCGGCCGGACGATATTCGCAACCGACATAGTTGTCATAACCGAGGCGATCGAGCTCGGCGAACAGGAACGGATAGTTCAGCTCCTCGCCATCGGGCTCGTTGCGCGACGGCACGCTGGCGATCTGGATGTGCCCGATCAGCGGCATCATCTCGCGCAGCCGCATGGTGACGTCGCCATGCAGGATCTGGCAGTGATAGATATCGAACTGCAGACCGACATTGGGGATGCCGAGCTCGACGATGAGATCGCGCGCGAAAGTGAAGTCGTTGAGGAAATAGCCGGGCACGTCGCGGCCATTGATGGGTTCGATGACGAGGTCGATGCCGTGGTCGCCGACGAAACCCGCCGCCCATTCGATCGACCGCTTGAATGCCTCCACCGCCCTCGGATCATGGCGATCGGCCAACCCGGCCATCATATGCAAACGGCGCACCCCGGTGGCCTCTGCATAAGGCAGCGCCGTGTGCAGACTCTGGCGCAGATCGTCGAATTTGTCGGGCCGCGCGGCGAAGCCCTTTTCACCGGCATTCCAGTCGCCGGGCGGCAGGTTGAACAGCACCTGCTTGAGATCGTTGCGCTGCAGGCGCAAGGCGATCTCTTCGGGCGTGTGCTCGTAGGGAAACAGGAATTCGACCGCGGTGAAGCCGGCCTGCGCGGCGGCATCGAAGCGATCGAGAAACGGATGCTCGTTGAACATCATGCTGAGATTGGCGGCGAAGCGGGGCATCGTTTGTCTCCGGATTACGTCTTGTCACCAGGGAGTATCGTCCCGGTCACCTGCGCATACATGCGCGCCACCGAAGCATCGTCATCGCGGCCCATGCCGGACGCCGATGTCATGAGGAACATTTGCAGCGCCGCTGCGGACACCGGCACCGGAAATTTGGCGGTGCGGGCCATGTCCTGGATGATGCCGAGATCCTTGACGAAAATATCCACCGCGCTGCGTGGCGTATAATCGCCATCGAGCACATGCTGCATGCGGTTTTCGAACATCCACGAATTGCCGGCCGAGGCGGTGATCACCTCATAGACCTTGCGGATGTCGAGGCCCTGTTTGGCCGCGAAGGCAATCGCTTCGGACGCCGCGGCGATATGCACGCCGGCCAGCAACTGGTTGATCATCTTGAAGGCGGCGCCCTGCCCCGCAGCGTCGCCGAGTTCGTAGAGTTTAGCCGCCATCGCATCGAGCGCCGGTCGCGCCCTGGCGAAGGCGGCTGCACTGCCGGAGGCCAGGATCGTCAGTTCGCCCTGTGCCGCGCGCTGCGCGCCGCCGGAGATCGGGGCATCGAGATAATGCCGACCGGTGGCTTCGAGCTTTTGCGCAAGGCGGCGGGCGACATCGGGATCCATCGTCGCTGACGAGACGAACACGGCACCGGGTGCCAGCGTCTCGGCGACGCCGCCGTCGCCGAACAGGATGGTTTCGGTCTGGGCGGCATTGACGACGACGCTGACGACGATATCGGCTCGGGCGGCGGCTTCGGCCGGTGTTGCGGCGCCCTGCCCGCCCTCGGCGACGAAGCGCTGCACCGACGCGGCGGCGACATCGCAGCCGGTGACGTCGAAGCCGGCGTTGCGCAGCGATTGCGCCATGCCATAGCCCATCGATCCGAGACCGATGACGGCGACGCGCGGCTTGATGTTGGGTTGCATGGCGGTATCCTTGGCTTCCTCACTGGCCGCTGTGGCGCAGCCTTGACTCTCGGTAACACGGCTTGGTCATGCTGCAAAAGCGTGGGACAAGGCGACTATCAAAATATGCCGGAGAAACTGCAGTGAGCGAGACAAGGCTGCGTGACGACATCTGCCGGCTCGGACGCTCGCTGTTCGACCGCGGGCTGACGCCGGGCTCATCCGGCAATATCAGCGTGCGCTGCGACGACGGCGGCTGGCTGGTGACGCCGACCAATGTATCGCTGGGCTGGCTCGATCCGGCAAAACTGTCGCGGCTCGACAGCAGCGGCCGTTTGATCTCCGGTGACAAGCCGACCAAGGAAGTCCCGCTGCACACGGCCATCTACGACACCCGCAGCAGCGCCGGCGCCGTCGTGCATCTGCATTCGACGCATGCGGTGGCGATCTCGATGCTGCCGGACATCGACCCGCGCGCGGCACTGCCGCCGATGACACCGTATTATGTGATGAAATGCGGCGCCACGGCGGTGTTGCCCTATTACCGGCCGGGCGATCCCGCAGTGGCCGATGCGATCAAGGGACTGGCCGGAAAATACGCGTCGGTGCTGCTCGCCAATCACGGCCCGGTGGTGGCCGGCGACAACCTTGAAGCGGCGGTCTATGCGATGGAGGAACTGGAGGAGACGGCCAGGCTGCATCTGCTGCTGCGCGGCCTGAACCCACGCTATTTATCGCCGGAGCAGGTGAAGGATCTCGTGCAGGTGTTCGGGCTCACGCTGCCGGAGCATGACGGTCACGGGCACTGACTTGTCGGCCGTCATTGCGAGGAGCCCTTGCGACGAAGCAATCCAGTCTTGTCCTTTGCCATAAGAACTGGATTGCCACGTCGCTTCGCTCCTCGCAATGACAGGGGAGAGCGAGCGCCCGGAGAGGGAGGGGACGGTGAAGGAACCCTGCGTGTACATTATGGCCAATCGCCGACATGGGACACTTTACGTCGGTGTCACCAGCAATCTGCTCAAGCGGGCCTATGAGCACCGAGAAAGTCTCGCCGCCGGGTTTACCAAGACCTACGGCTGCAGGTTACTGGTCTGGTATGAGATCCACGAGACAATGGACTCTGCCATTTCGCGTGAAAAGCAGATCAAGGCCGGTAGCCGTGCGAAAAAGCTGGCGCTGATCGAAGCGATGAATGCGGACTGGACGGACTTGTACGACAGTCTGTTCGTTTAAGACGCGTCATTGCGAGCGCAGCGAAGCAATCCAGGAGCCGAGTGAGGAAAGACTGGATTGCCGCGTCGCTTCGCTCCTCGCAATGACGGCTGAGAGGAGCGAGGCTGGGCTTCAAAGCCCCAGATACGCCTTCCGTACGTCCGGGTTGGTCGCGATGTCGGAGGCCTTGCCTTGCATCTGGACGCGGCCTGTTTGCAGGATATAGGCGCGGTCGGCGATCTCCAGCACTTCGGCCATGCGCTGCTCGACGATCAGCACCGTCATGCCCATATCGCGGATTTTCTTCACGGCCTGAAGGATCTCGTCGACCAGCTTCGGCATGATGCCCTGCGACGGCTCGTCGAGCATCAGGAGGCGCGGACGCGTCATCAAAGCGCGGCTGATGGCCAGCATCTGCTGCTCGCCACCCGACAGCGTTTCGGCGCGCTGCGCGAGTCGCTCCGACAGTCGTGGGAACAGGTCGAACACCAGCTTGAGCGGTTCGTCACGATCCGGCTTGCCGCGATACATGTAGCTGCCGAGACGCAGATTATCCTCGACCGACAGGCGTGGAAACAGCCGCCGGTTTTCCGGCACATAGGCAATGCCGCGCGCGGTGATCAGATGCTGCGGAATGCCGTTGATCTGGTCGCCATCGAAGGTGACGGTGCCCGCGCGCGGACGCTCGGCGCCGGCGATGGTCTTGATCAATGTCGACTTGCCGGCGCCGTTGGCGCCACAGACGGCGACGATCTCGCCCTTGGCGACGTCGATGGTGACGTCCGAAATCGCGACCAGGCCTTGATAGGCGGTGGTGACGTCACGCACCGACAGCATGGCGATCCCCGAGATATGCACTGATGACTTCAGGATGCCGCACGACATCCGCGGGTTTGCCTTCGACAAGCTTCTTGCCGAGATTGAGCACGATGGCGCGATCGACGAGCGGCATCACGATTTCCATCACATGCTCGACCATCAGAACGGTGACGCCGGTGTCGCGGACCTTGCGCACCAGCCCGACGCCGGACTGCGCCTCCAGCGGCGTGAGGCCGGTGAGACATTCGTCGAGCATCAACAGCTTCGGCTCGGTGGCCAGCGCACGCGCGACTTCAAGGCGACGCTTCTCGGAGGGAATGAGATCACGCGCCAGCTTGTCGGCACGCGGCGCAAGACCGCAGAACTCCAGCACCTCGTAGGCCTTGCGGCGGGCGTCCTTCATCTTGTCGTTGCGGATCAGCGCACCGACGATGACGTTGTCGATGACCGTCATGGTTTCGAAGCTCTTCACCACCTGAAACGTCCGCGCGATGCCGAGCGCACAGCGCTCGGCCGCCGGCAGTTGCGTGACATCCTTGCCGTCGAACCAGATCGTCCCTTGAGTCGGCGGCAGCACGCCAGCGATCAGGTTGAACAGGGTCGATTTGCCAGCGCCGTTGGGGCCGATCAGGCCGACGATCTCACCGGCGCCGACCGAGATGGAGACGTCGCTATTGGCGATCAACCCGCCGAAACGCTGCCAGACCCCACGTGTTTCTAAAAGAGGCGCGCTCATTGCGGTACTCCTTTCGAGGCCGGTCGGCGTGAGAACAGGCCGATCAGGCCATCGGGCCGCGCCAGCGAGATCACCACGATGACGGCGCCATACAGAATGAGATCGACGCCGCGGCCGGAGCCGCCGATGAAGGAGCGCGTCAGCTCGGTCATCGGAATCAGGATGACGGCGCCGAGCACCGGCCCCCACAGCGTGCCGATGCCGCCGAGCACCGCCGGCAAGGCCATCAGCAGCGAGAACTGGAACGTCATCACGCTTTCCGGATCGATATAGGAGACGAACTGCGCATAGAACGCGCCGCCGATGGCGGTGAGGAACGCCGACACGGCAGCCGCGCCCATCTTGGAATTGAACACCACCACGCCAAGGCTCTCGGCGGCATCGGGATTGTCCTTCACCGCGCGCCACCAGAAGCCCCATTTGGAATCTTCCAGCCACCAGGTGATGAACCAGGCGACGCAGCAGAACACCAGCGCGAAGTAATAGAACGGCAGCTTGCTGCGGGTGAACTGGAACTTGGCCCAGCTGTCGCCGCGCACGGGAATGTCGATACCGAGTGCTGCGCCCGCGTAATCCCAATTGTGGAACAGCAGGAAACCGATTTCGGCGATCACGATGGTGGCGATGACGAAGTAATGCCCGCGGAGCCGGAAGGTGGGATAGCCGAGCGCCAGCGCGATCACCGCCGAGATGGCGCCGCCGGCGAGCATGCCGAACCAGGGCAGCACGCCGAACTTGGTGAACAGCAAGGCGGTGGTGTAGGCGCCGAGACCGAAATACAGCGCGTGGCCGAGCGAGATCTGGCCGCAATAGCCGCCAAGGATGTTCCAGGCTTGCGACAGCGCCGCATACATCAGGGTCAGCACCATGATGTTCTGGACATAGACGTCCTTGACGAAGAAAGGCACGCAGGCCGCAATGGCTGCGAGAATGGCGGCAAGGATGAGGTCGCGGCGGCGACGCTGGGTGAAACTGTCCATCAGATCGATCCGAACAGGCCACGCGGCCGAATGAAGACGACAAGGAGATAGACGGCATAGATGCCGACCGATTTGAGCGACGGCGGCAGGATCATGGCGGTGGTTGCCTCCACCAGGCCGACGATGATGCCGCCGGCAAAGGCGCCGAACACGCTGCCGAAGCCGCCAAGCGCCACGGTGACATAGGCGATCAGCGCGAAGGACGCGCCGACGTCCGGATAGATGTAGAAGAAGATCGCCATCACGCCGCCGGCCAGCCCGATCAGCGCCGAGCCGAGGCCCCAGCCGAGGGCGAACACCTTGTTCTTGTCGATGCCGACCAGCGCCACGGCGCCGGCGTCTTCACGCGTCGCTTCCAGCGCGCGGCCGAAATCGGTTTTCTTCATGAAGAAATACAACGCACCGAAGGCGGCGATCGAGATCAGCGCGCCGACCAGTTGCGGCACCGGCAGGAACACGCCGGCGATCGAGATCGTCTTGCCGCCCAGGATCGAATTTGGAATGCTGCGATAGTCCGGGGTGAAGAAGAACTGCGCCAGGCCGCGCATCAGGATGGCGAGGCCGAAGGTGGCGAAGATCTGCACCATGCCGATATTGGCTTTGGCGCGCATCGCAAAACGAATGATGATCAAATAGATCACCGCACCGAACACGAACATGCCGGCCGCGACCAACGGGATCGACAGCAGCGGATCCACCGCCCAGAACATGAACAGGAAGAAAGTGAGATACATCGCCAACATCAGGAATTCGCCATGAGCGAAGTTGGTGACGTCCATCAAACCGAAGATCAGCGCGAGGCCGACCGCAAGCAGGCCGTAGAGCAGCCCCATCAGCAAACCGCTGGCCAGGCTCTGAATGATCGTTGCGGCGGTCAAAGGCTATTCTCCTGCACGAAGATGTTTAAGCCGTCATTGCGAGCGAAGCGAAACAATCCATACAAGCCAGGAGCTGGATTGCTTCGTCGCTAACGCTCCTCGCAATGACGGCGAAGAGTGGCGGAGCGCCTTACGGCATCGGCCAGACGGCTTCGGCCACCGCGCCTTGCGGCGGGAAGATGGTGACGAACTTGCCGCCGTTATATTGCAGCAGCACCGG
>SDZE01000524.1 GCA_004173095.1 Bradyrhizobiaceae bacterium | reverse complement strand
AGCTCGACGCTGCCATTGTGCCCGACCATCTGATAATTCGCATGCAGGTTCACCGTGGGATCGCAATGGGTGGCGATCAGCAGCACGCGGCTGCCGAGTTTTGGCGGCTCGGCGCCATCCGGCAATGTAATCATGCCGTGCTCGTCGCCGCCGAAGCGATAGGTCGCGCCGTCGGGCACGCCCGGCATCAATGACGGCACCGGCCCGTTGAAGGCCATCGCCTTGACGCCGGCATCCACCGTGAATTCGCCGGCGCGATTCACCGAGGTCACGGTGGCCAGCACGAACAGGGAGGGCTCGAACGGCAAGCCAGCACCACCCTCACCTTGCAGGCGTCCATAATCCGCGTCCATGAACAGATAGGAGCCGACCTGCAACTCGGTGAAAGTGCCGGCGATATCGAACGCGCAGGCGCCGGTCCCGCTGCCTGTGACGATGTCAGCCTTGATGCCGGCCTCGGTGAGCACGCGCAGGTGCTCGTCGAGCATGCCACGCACCTGCGCTGCGCCGGCCTTGCGCTTCTCAAAATCGATCATGTGCTGGACATGACCGGCAAAGCCCTGGATGCCGCCGAAACTCATGCCGGGCGTGGCCTGGATCGTTTGCGCCAGTGCGAGCGTGACGGCGGGTTCAACCACACCGGTGCGGCGCTGACCGACATCGATATCGATCAACACCTGAACGGGACGGCTGCCGGTATCGAGCAGCGTGTGCAGCACCTGGATCTGATCGGCGTGATCGACAACCAGCGCGATATCGGTGGTATCCGCCAGCGCGGCGATGCGCGCGAGCTTGACCCGGTCGGCCACCGGGGTGGTCAGCAACAGGCCTGGAATGCCGGCTTCCGCCAAGGCTTCCATCTCCGCGACCGTGGCGCAGGATATACCGACGGCGCCAGCCTCGATCTGCAGCTGGGCCATCCGCGGCGATTTATGGGTCTTGGCGTGTGGGCGCAGAACGACATTGTTCGCCTTCGCGAACTTCGCCATCGCCGCGATGTTGCGCTGGAGCGCCACGCCATCGACCACCAGCGCCGGAGTTGCGATGTCCTGCAGGGCCGGCAGGTTTGGATCAAGGTCGGTCATGCGCGTGCGAACTCCGGATCAGCGATGCTGAACATGTCTAGCAAGGCACGGCACCGGGATGAAGGCGCACCAAAGTCGCGGCCGATGTCGCTTCTGTGCCGCGAAAGATGTCTCGGCGCGTAAATATGTGCTGGCGCAGTCAAAAGCTGTAGGGTGGGCAAAGGCGCCGTTGCGCCGTGCCCACCGACCGGCGGCAAAAAATCTGGTGGGCACGCTTCGCTTTGCCCACCCTACTTCCTGCTCCTAGAAACCGACGCGACATAGCCATGCTACGGAACGCGCTTGTGGCGCAAGAATTACCCGTGAGAGGCCGATTTGCGCATGACTCCGTCCAAGTTTCTGCCATAGCTTGCGTGGAACCGGCCCGTTCCGCTATGCGCAGCTGACGCAGGAGATCTGGATTGATGAACCGTTTCGAAATGACCCGCCGCGCCGCGCTGCTGACCTCGGCTGCGATTGCCGCC
>SDZE01000320.1 GCA_004173095.1 Bradyrhizobiaceae bacterium | reverse complement strand
GCCGCTGCGGCATCGATCTTTCTCAACATCTCGATGATGGCGACCCTTGCGCTCGCGGCCTTCTTTCCGAGTGCGGGCCATGCTGCGGCCTGGGGCGTGCTGATCTCCGGCGTGCTGCAATATCTGTTGCTGGCGGGCGATCTGCAGCGCCATGGCGGCCTGCCGCGCTTCGCACCGCTGCGGCTCGATGAGGACATTCGCGGTTTCTTCCGCGCGCTCGGCCCGGCGACGCTCGGCTCGATGGGCACGCAGGTGGCGCTGTTTGCGGACACCATCATCGCCACATTCCTGCCGGTCGGTGCGCTGTCCGCACTGTACTACGCCGATCGCCTCAACCAGCTGCCCATCGGCGTCATCGGCATCGCCATCGGTACGGTGCTGCTGCCCGAGATGTCGCGGCGGATGGCGGCGAACGATCATCGCGGTGCCATGGGAGCGCAACGCCGGGCCTTCCTGTTCACGCTGCTGTTCTCGCTGCCCTTCGTGGCGGCTTTTCTGGTGGTGCCCGACGTCATCATGCGCGCGATGTTCGCACGCGGCGCCTTCAGCAAGGCCGATGCCGCCATGGCCGCGGCGACGCTGTCGGCTTACGCCATTGCGCTGATTCCCTTCGTGATGATCCGCAGCGCCGTCGCCACATTCAATGCGCGCAAGGATACGACCACGCCGATGATTGCCGCGCTGACCGGCATCGCCGTCAATGTGGCGCTCAAGGTCATGCTGATGGGCTCGCTGGCCCAGATCGGCCTCGCGCTGGGCACGGCAGCCGGGGCATGGATCAATCTGCTGCTGGTGATCTTCTTTGCGACACGCGCCGGCTATCTGGAATTCGATCGCCCATTCCTGCTCGCACTCGGCAAGTTCGTGGTCGCCGGCATCATCCTCGCTGCCGCGCTATGGGGCACCGCGCGATACGCCGCCCAGCACTTGGCCGACATGACCACGCTGCGCGACGAAGCGACGCTGGGTATTCTCATCGTCGTGACGTTGATCGTCTATTGCGCATCGATTTTCGCGCTGTTTGGAAAAAGCTGGCTGCGCCAGTTGGTGCGCCCGCGCTAGCTCGCATGATCGTGTCCGGGCCCGCGCGCGGATGCTGCGCCGCCCACTTGCCGCCTTGCTGCTGCTGTGTAGACTGTTTCTAAATCTCAGTCGGAGGACTTATGGCTCCCATCAAATTCGGCGTTGGACAGAGCGTCCTGCGCAAGGAAGACGATGCCCTGATCCGTGGTCGTGGCCGCTATACCGATGATCATGCGCCCGCCGCCCTGCATGCTCTGGTGCTGCGCTCGCCGCACGCCCATGCCACGTTCACCATCAATCTCGCCGCAGCCCTTGCGATGCCGGGTCTCGCGGCAATCCTGACTGCGGAAGATACGAAAGATCTCGGCGGGCTGCCGTGCCTGTTCAATCTCGAGGATCATCCCTTCACCGGTCCGGATTATCCGATCCTGGCTGCCAAGGAAGTGCGCCATGTCGGCGACGCCGTGGCCTTTGTGGTCGCCGAGACGATCGATCAGGCCCGCGATGCCATCGAGGCGATCGAGGTCGCGT